>CALBPH010000828.1 GCA_937899365.1 uncultured Leptolyngbya sp. | reverse complement strand
TAGTCGCTATTACCGTCATAAAACAAAATAGCCGTTCGATGGTTGAGTTTTGCCATGTAGAACGCCAGGGCGTTGGCGATGGGCAAATCGTTGGCCAATAGGGGCTGATTGGAGGTTGCACTGGTAGAGACAAAGGGAAGAAAACCACCGGTATAGATATCGGCGGCGGCAGCGGCGGCCCCATCGCTGTGGCCAATGGCGGCGAACACGTCTGGAGATTGGCTGAGTTCGGTGGCAATCTCCTGTGCGATCGCAACATCCCCCCGATCATCAGCCAGCAAGACCCGCAGCGGTTTACCCTGAATACCCCCGGCCTGGTTGATTTCGGTCTGGGCCTGGGCGATGCCGCGCAATAGGTTGATGGCCTCCTCAGTATCTGTTGCCATCGGGGCAATCACCCCAAGACCATAGGCTTCATCGTCCCCAATCCGAGCATTATTCAGGTAGATCAGGGTTTCAGGATCGGAAATATCCGCCAAGCGTGCATTATCAAAAGCAGTGACGGCCCCAGCATAGTCTCCCGCCGCCAGTGCCTCAGCCCCGTTTTCCTTAAGGGTCGTGGTGGCAGTCGCCAGCAAAATTGACTCACCCTGGCTGAGCTGACTCGGGGGCTCGGGTTCTGGCTCAGCCTGCTCTAGCTGGACCTCCTCAATCTGCGGGCTGCCATCACCCAGATTTAATCCGCCACGACTGAGCCAGGTCAGCCCCAAAAACACCAGCCCTAAAACACCAGCCGCCGTTAGAAATACCTTGACGCTAAATAAATCCTGGCTTTTATCACGGAGATTCTCTCCACCTTTGGGTGCCATAGCGATATCAATTAATTAAAGAAGCGTTAACCGTCGGTCGATATGTATGGACCTGGGCACTGGCCATCGGCCAGATTTACTAGCAAATATACAGCCCAGCACAGTATAGCGATTATTCCTATGGGCAAATCACCGATTATCCAGGCAGCGACGCCCAAATTTCAGGGTTGAACAGCTTGGCCCTTTACCCGGAAAGCCACCGTTGCCAGCACCCCGGCCAAGATCCCCCAAAAGGCGGAGCCAATGCCAAAGAGGCTGACGCCCGATGCGGTCACCAGAAACGTGATCAGGGCCGGTTCCCGTTCTTTTTCCTGGGCAAGCGCCGTCACCAGACCTTTGCCAATGGTGCCAAGCAGGGCAAGACCGGCAATGGCTACCACCAACTCCCCAGGCAAGGCCGAAAACAATCCCACCACCGTCGCCCCAAATAGCCCCACCACAATGTAAAACACCCCTGACATCACAGCCGCCACATAGCGTCTATCCGGATCTTCGTGGGCGTCGCGCCCCATGGAAATAGCCGCCGTAATGGCTGCCAGGTTAATGGCAAAGGCACCAAAAGGGGCAAGCACCAGGGACGCCACACCGCTCCAGCTGATTAGTGGCGATGTGGGTACCTGGTAGCCAAAGGCACGAATGGTGGCCACCCCCGGTACATTTTGGGACGTCATGGTGACAATAAACAGGGGCAGCGCTATTCCCATCAGCCCATTAATAGAAAACTTGGGGGTAATCAATATGGGGGTAGCCCACTGCAGCTGCACCGCGTCCAGTTGTAAGGCCCCCTGCACCCCAGCGATTAGGGCCCCCAGGCATAAGGCCGCAATTACCGTGTAGCGGGGAGATACACGCCGCATAACCAGATACAGACAAAACATGGCAAACACCATAAAAAACTGGGTCTGCATGGCGGTGAAAACATTCAGCCCAAACTGTAACAACACCCCCGCCAGCATGGCCGCAGCCAGGGAAAGGGGCAGCCGTTCCATCAGCCGCTCAAACCAGCCGGTAAAGCCAAACAGGGCAATCAAACCGGCACAGATCATAAAGGCCCCAGTGGCTTCTTGGAGGGTGACATCGGCGGTGGTGGTCACCAACATGGCCGCGCCAGGGGTGGACCAGGCCATAACAATGGGGACACGGTAGCGTAGCGATAGGACAATGCCGGTTAGGCCCATGCCCCAGCCCAAGGCCCAAAGCCAGGACCCAATCTCGGTGGGTGATGCCCCCACGGTCTGAGCCGCTTGGAACACAATCACACCGGCACTGCTAAACCCCACCAGTACGGAGACAAATCCTGCGATCGCAGCAGACAGTGAGAAATCTTTAAAAAAGTCGTTTAAGCACGCCATGGCACCCCCTAGATGTTGGTTTCTAGGTTAGGGATGACCCGGCTCAGCCGTATTGGACAGAATTGCCCTTTTGATACGGGTCTTTTGAGATTCCTTTTGATACTGACCGGGTGTAACACCGTAGGTTTGCTTAAACGCGCGGTTGAGGTGGCTTTGGTCATAGAAGCCGTGGCTGGTTGCGATCGCAGCCAGCGACTCCCCCGTCTGCAGCGCCCGCTTTACCTGCACCAGCTGCCAGTGGCGCTGATACTGATGGGGAGCACAGCCCACCTGCTGACGAAAACAGCGAATGAGATAATAGGGGCTGAGGTTAACCAACCGGGTCAGGTCATCCAAAGATACATTCTCGGTGTAATGGGCTTCTAGATAGGCACGTACCTTTGCGATCGCACTTGACTCTGGCTTAGCCGCTCTAACACTAAACCCAGGTTCCGCATTTAGCTGAAATAGCGTTGACAGCAGCTCCAACAGCAACGACTGCTGCGTTAGCTGGATAGTCGGCCCTGTCAACCCATGGAAAAGCTCATAGAAAATCGGCTGTAAAAAGTTTGCCCTAAGCACAGGCTGTTTAAAGTAAGGAATCCGCTGTCCTGGTTGATCAAGCTGAGTCAAAACCTGCTCAATTAATGACGGTTCAATATAAATGTTACGAAAGCCCCAACCATCCGACGAGGCCACTTGCCCTGTGTGAATCTCACCTGGATTAATCAAATTAAAACTACCGGGGTTATGAACATGGGTTTCGCCCTGGTGCTGACAGCAGCCCTGACCGCTTTCATTCAGACCAATGGTGTAAGCCTCATGGAAATGTTTGCCAAACCGGTGACGATGCAGCCTAGCTTCAAAGAGTTCAATACCCGGCAGACTTGTTTTCCAAAGACGGGCTGAGTCCGGTGGTGTCGTAGTCATAATCGGCCATAGCGCAATCGCTGTTGTTACCCCACAGTAATGCCACAGCGTATTAGGATGCCATTCTTCTCCCACGTAGATTAACGTTGCTTATCAAACTCTCAGCTGGATCTTAACTGGGCATGCGTGCAGTCTCAGAAGCCATCCCTACCTTTAAGACTGTAAGGGGTGACAACTAATCGCAACGATTAAGTGAAACCCATTTTTAAGCTGAGGTTTTTGAAATGAAACGCTTTTTGTTCTCTGCACTAACTGTTTTAATGTCCGTAGGCGCTCTTGCTGGCAGTGCCAGTGCCGCACAGGTGGGCCTAGGTGACAGTAGGGCCGATCTAAATGAAGACGGCAGAGTCACTCTCCATGAAGTGGTCACCTACAACCGCGATCAGCGGGATAAGAGTTAACTGTGCCAACGCTCTTCGTTGGCAGTAAAGCAAGGTGGGCACAGTCTGAATAAATCACTTCTTCGACTAATTGATTTTTCCAGTGTCCACCATAGCTAAAAAGACTAACTGAACAGTCTTTGTATGTTTAACGCAACATCCTCTAGAGCTAGTAGTGAGGAAGATGAAGTTGATCGTTTTCCCAGGATTCAGGGTTTAACGTAATGTAGTGGCGTAGTGTTTGTAGAGCATCATTGTTACGGATGATGTGTTCGTAGTAATTTCGCTGCCACAGGCGCTGATGGAATGCTTGCCAGTTCTTTTGGTGTACCCCAACAATGTAGTCATGGGTAGTCATAGATTAGAATGCGCCAACAATCTGTCCTAGTGTCAATTTTCTGGTAGGGACTGACCTTACGCCTACCCAGCGATCGCTATTGCCTAATTGAGGAGTAGTATTTTGATATGTCGAGTTTAACAAAGATTTCGATGCATCACATGGGGCATCTAGGACATCCACAAAGGGAGCCTCTACAGAATTAGGCAATATGATGATGCCATGGAAATGATTGGGCATAACAACAAAGGTGTCTAATACGATGTGAGAAAATCGATTTGGCAGGTTAACCCAGGATTGTTGCACCATTAGACCAGCATCATTTAATTGCATTTTGCCAGCAACAATTTTTCCTAACAAACAGGCACGGTTTTGAAGACAAATGGTGACAAAATAATTTCCTGATGTGGAATAGTCGTAATGTTTTATGCGAATAGAGCGACGATGATGTTTGTCTGGATCGTATTTAGTGGGCATTACATGGCAACGGACAGATAATCCAGAATTCCCCCAAGAATCATTGCCAAACACCAAAATCCCGTAGGGGCCATGCCTTGTGCTTGCCCCCTCGATCATGATTGCAATCTACCAACCGTTCAATCACATTTGCCATTAATCAATAATTGGACTATGGCATAGGTTATCTAGGGCACCCACAAGGGGATGCCCCTACAGGAACGAATCGCTTTTATTCTCATGGAAACATTTTCATGGAGATATTGCCCTAGGTTATTAAGATTCCACTCGTGTCAATGTCGCC
>CALBPH010000827.1 GCA_937899365.1 uncultured Leptolyngbya sp. | reverse complement strand
CACCAGACTGACTCGTTCTACTCCCAGGTTGTGCAGCGCATGCAAGGCCACTTCTATCCCTGATGGTCCTGCACCGACTACGGTCACATGGGCCGATAACTCTGCCCCGTAGCGATCGCACGGATACGCCGCAAACGCCTGCCCGTGCCACTCGGGGCGAATCGGTGCAAACCGATGGCCGATAGTACACACGAGTTGATTGACCTGATAGGACGTCGTTGCCGTCTGCACATGAGTCGTCTGTTCAGAGGGCATAAAGCTCTGGATCGATTGGGGAATCGTCCTCACCGTGATGTGGTTAGGCAGGTGCGCCAGCAGTCTTCGAAACTGCTCGTCTAGATAGAGGCCGTACGCTCCTCGGGGACTGGTCCCGTGAAGATCGTTCAGAGTATGGCCAGGATGGCGCTGTTGGCTCTGCTCGGGATCAAAATCCGGGTATAGCGCCGCTAGCAAGTCACGATTAGACTGCATCCAGTTGAAATAGTTAGCTGTGTCAAAGCGCTGTTGGGCAAAGTCAAACCCACGAACAGCATTGCCGCCGTTGAAGGTGAACAGAGCAGGCTGCACCGGGTCATAAACCTGGCCGCCACCGATCAGTGTTGGCTGATCCAATGCCTTGAAATACGCTAACCGAGTTTTCTGAGCCTTGGTTAGATTAGCCTCTTGGTAAGTACGTTCTGGCTGAAAGAGCGATATCTGTATAGGCGTCTCTGTTTTGTCGCGTAGTTGGGTGACTAAATGACCGAGAATGGCAAAACCGCTGATACCCGCACCTGCGATCGCAATTCGCCAAGGCTCAGTCCAGTCAGTAATGCAGTTGTCTTTGTCGGTGGATATTGCTAAAACCAACAGTCCTCTCCCACTACTACTGTTTATACATATCTAGGAGACCATTGAATTAAACCCAGAGTTATGAGCCTGAATAGCTTGATACCGCTTAATCACCTCTCAATGGTGATTGACTATTGAGAGGTGATTAGAGGCTTTAGTAAATATTCAAAACCCTTTGCAATCAAAGGCTTCAGCGATAGCTCCTGACTTTTAGGTATACACGGTAGCCCAAACAGGTCGGGGGAGGAGAAACTAAGTTTCTGTAAATCTTTGCCGCAGCCACTCTGACGGCAAACGTGTTTACAAAGCCAAACTTTTAGCGTGAACCCCTAGCGGAAACAATAAGTATTCATTCCAACAGCGCCAGAGGTAAGCCGTTATAGCTTTGCGACGCCCCAGCTCACTTTCAAAAGCAAACGTAATTTCTGCTGAGCCTGGAATTAGCTGAGCCAGCGAATGGTCGCAACCGCAGCCATGCTGAATCAATAGCCCCTGACGACTAGCACACGACTGCACCAGCATTTGAATTGCCGTCACATTCAGACTATGCAGGCAGGCATCATAGGCTCGTTTTACCCCTTGCATCTGAGGATCGAAAAACATTGGACGCGCCTCGTGGATTGACGCTCGCTCAATTGGGCACAATAACATCCAGTAAAAACAGGCGGGCATAGCATAGCCTAACTGAGAGAAAACTTCCCACTCAAAAGCAACGCCTCTTTCAGCCACATCAGTAGCTCTAGAAATCTGCAATACCTGCTTAAAGATTAGGTAAGCCATAATTCTCTGACATATTGGTTGATATTCTTCTACCGAAATAACTTCAACGTCTGTTTAGAGAGTTCTAATTGAAAGCTGCTACGACTCTGTTTCTTCTTAAGAACCGATTGAATTTATGATGGAAACCATTTTAATGACTGACTCCTCTGTAGATGCAAGTAAAAATCCGGCGTTGCTGATCCTCGAGATGATTCTAGACAGAGTTTATACGGCAATGATGATAATCATTGTGACTAGACACTATATTTGTTAAGACCTCTAACTAGTCAGTAGCCCCAGACTGCAAGTATTATGTTCTACAGGAATAGAAAAATCCGCAGCGGGTGAACCGGAACGTTCGTCACTTAACAAACACCAACATAGGAAGTGATGCAGGTAACAAAAGCATAAAGAAGATTAAAGAAAGTCAAATCTAATCTTATAAAGTTTCAATTTGATACGGTCAAATGTTAGTC
>CALBPH010000826.1 GCA_937899365.1 uncultured Leptolyngbya sp. | reverse complement strand
TTTGTTTATCTTTTTAAACAGCTTCGTAACCAGTCTGCTTAATTATTTGGCGCTTCTTCTTCTTGTGATGATTTTATCTGCAAGCTAACGCCTGATCGGTTCATACCTGAGATTAGCAGTGGTTAAAGTTGAGTCCCCCGGTTCAAATCCATTCAAACCAATCAATTCGATGCCAACTGGTTGCATTTTTATTGTGGGCTGTCCCCGTTCAGGGACAACGTTATTGCAGAGTTTATTGGCCAGTCACAGTGCGATCGCATCTTTCCCCGAGTCTAAGTTTTTTTTGCGCCTCATTGCCGAGCCCAGAGAGAAATCGCGCCGCTACGCCTTGGGTCTGACCAGCCCTAATTTAAAACCCACCCTCGAAAAATTTTTGGATGATGTCGGTGCCCCTGAGCTGCGTTCCACACTGCCCAAATTTCCCTTTGTTCGTTCCTATGTGGATTGCTTTGATCGCACCCTGCTCCAGTTAGCTCAGCGTCAGGGCAAACACATTTGGCTCGAAAAAACCCCAGAGCATTTACATGCCATCAGTGATATTGAGCAGTATCTGCCCGGGGCCAAAATTATCCACATTGTTCGCAATGGGGCCGATACGATTGCCTCGCTTTACGATCTCTGCCAGCGTCATCCCAAGATTTGGGGCCAGTACTTTGACGGCCTAGACGGCTGTATTGATCGCTGGATCAATGATGTGGCCACTAGCCATCGTTACTTAGGGGCCCCTAACCATACCGCTGTCAGATATGACGCGCTGGTCAATGCCACCGACACTGAAGTTCAACGGCTGTGCCAATTTCTTGGCCTCAGGTTTGAGGCCGATATGCTCACCAGCTATCAGCGCACCTCCCAAGGGCTAATTCGCGATCGCGAAAATTGGAAAGCACTCAACCAGGCCGCCATCCAATCCACGGCAGGTAAAAAATTCTACGCCATATTTGCTCCGGCCCAGCAAGCCCATGTGTTGGAACGAACGGCCCAAGTTGACCTAGGGCGCTTTGGTTAGGCTGGTGGCGGACGGTGGGGCAGACGCCGCTGCGCTGCAGTAGCTGCGATAGCGTTCGCTAACGGTGAGCAGGTCCAGGTCTATTAGCTGCTGTGGACCTGCCAACGCAATAGACTCTTGAGTCCATAGGGTGATGCCTGCCTCGTCTGAGAGTTTGGCCTGATACTGTTTGTATTCTGCAGCCCCCTGGTAATACTGCCCCTGGCGAATAGCTTGGGTAACCCGTTGGGAAAACCCGGCCAGAAATTTATAGTGGTATACCACACAGGAAATGTCAGCCACCCTGGCCCAGCTCACCAGATGTAGACCCACCAGGTGCAAATAGCGATCTGGTTTAATCAATGAGAATTTAGACAGCAGTGGCGATGCATCAAAAATCCGCTGGCGCACACCTCCATAATTTAGATGCAAATCCTCGGACGGTAACTGATTTTGTAACCCCGTAGGGATTATTTGGGGTTCCAGGGTGTTTACCTCAAACCAGCGATGGGTGGTGCGGAAATTACGGCTAGCCTGTTGCGGACCAATCGCTGTTTGAGGGTACATATCTAGCATCTGCACCAGCACCGCCGTTGCGTTTTGCTGATTGAGATACTGTACGAGCTGAGACAGGGTGACACACTCGGAACCTGGATAGTCAAAAAACTCATCACAATCTGCCAGCAAGCACCAGCGGTGGGTCGAAAACCGATGGGCCATGTAGTTACACATGTGGCGCTTGTACTGACCAAAGGGCAGCAAACACTGAAGAATCGTGCCCTGGCCCTCCTGCCCATATTGAGAAGCCAGCTCTAGGGTCCTATCTGTGGAGCCATTGTCCATCAGCACAATGTGGGTAAACCCCTGGGCCAGATAATAATCAATAAAGGTTGTAATGTACTCCTCGCAGTCTTTGATGACGGATAGGACGATGCAGTCGGTTTGCGATCGCACCACCACCTTAGGACCACACACATGCCGCACATGGCCGCCGACATACCCATAAAAGAACCAACGGCTGAGCAACCGTTTACCCATGGTGTGTAAAGGCTTTGAAGAGATAGCTGTGCTCATATATGTCAGGCTGCTTTATGGACGTATGATGCCCACACGCTCACAAGAACTTATCCGATGGTCGTCCACCCATTAACGCGTTGAACTCAAAAAGCATGGGGTAATTTGGGCAATCATAACTGCCCTGGGCAATATTGATTTGATGTTTATCATCTCACCATTAATTTAGAAACCTATGCCAGTCATGCATGACCTGAAAACGTTTGTTCCAGATTGGGCGTTTGTTGCACGTCGTCAGATGATCTGGCAATCGCGCCGTGCAACCTGGTTTAGCAGAGCACTGCCCAGCTTTTTAATTGTGGGTGCCCAAAAGTGTGGAACAACCAGCCTATATGACTACCTAGTCGAACATCCTCAGCTTTGGGCCGCCTACATCAAGGAAGTCCACTTCTTTGATGGTGGGCTAGAACCCACCATCAATGATTTTCAAAAGGGTGAGTCCTGGTATCGGGCTAATTTTCCCTTAAAAAGTGCCATCAAACAGGGCAGCCATACCTTCGAAGCCTCTCCGCTTTACATGTTTAATCCCCTAGCCCCTAAGCGGATTTTTGAGCTGCTTCCCAAGGTTAAACTTATTGCCGTCTTGCGCAATCCAACTGAGCGAGCAATCTCACACTACTTTCACGAAAAACGCCACCATCGTGAGCCACTAGATATTGGTGATGCCATGCGCGCTGAGGAAAAACGTCTGGCGCCCAAGGTGCAAAACCAAGACTATAAAAGTGAAACATTTATTCATCTGTCCTACAAAAGTCGTGGTCGCTACCTAGAGCAATTAGAGCGATTCCTAGCCTATTTTCCTCGAGAAAATCTGCTCATTCTTGAAAGCGAAGGCTTTTTTCAAAACCCCAGCGCTACTCTACGGCGAGTGTGTGAGTTTGTTGACATTGATCCTAGTTTTAAATTTAACAACCTTAAGCCACGCAATATTGCCCCTAACAGAGTGGATATTCCTCCGGATGTCTACCACTACCTAAATAGTTATTTCTCTCCCCACAACCAACGTTTGTATGAATTTCTAGGAAAAAACTTTAGTTGGTAACGATTAGGTCTGAGCAGCCAAAGCGACCCTTCTGCACCGATGCAAAAAACTATTATATCGGTCTGGTTCGTTAAGACAATGCATATTCCCAAAAGCTCTCAGCCGCAACCGCTAACCTGACGCGCCAACGTCCCAATACATCAGGACATTAGCCATAGGTGAGGGAAACCGAACTAGATTCAACGGAAATCAACAATTGGTTACAACGCTCACTCGCAGCTCAATATAGACTGTGACAAGCTTTGCCTGTGATAGCAGGCAGAGTGAAATCATTAGTAAGCTTTTAGTGAGTCTAGGTAGGTCATGGCAGTTGTTCAAGAAAAGGGAAATATCAGTATCCATACTGACAATATTTTTCCCATCATCAAAAAATGGCTCTATTCCGACCATGAAATTTTCCTACGGGAGCTAATTTCCAATGCGGTAGACGCCATTAGCAAGCTGAATATGGTGTCCCGCAGCTCTGATTTCACCGGCGAAGTGGGTGAACCAGAGATCACCATCGCCATTGATAAAGACGCCAAAACCCTCAGCATCAGCGATACCGGTATTGGTATGACGGCCGATGAGGTAAAAAAATACATCAATCAGGTGGCGTTTTCCAGCGCAGAAGAGTTTGTCACCAAATACACCGACAATGCTGACCAGCAGATTATTGGTCACTTTGGTCTTGGTTTTTACTCCTCATTTATGGTGTCCGATCGAGTAGACATCGACACCCTGTCTTACCAAGAAGGGGCCACCGCCGTTCACTGGACCTGTGACGGTACCACCACCTTTGAAATCAGCGACTCAGAGCGCACTGATCGCGGCACCACCATCACCCTCCATCTAATGGAGGAAGAAGCTGAATACCTAGAGACCTCACGTATTCAGCAGCTGATCAAGACCTACTGTGACTTTATGCCCGTCCCCATCAAGCTAGATGGGGAAGTGGCCAATAAGCAAAACGCTCCCTGGAAGCAGGCACCCAGCAACCTGACTGACGAGGACTACCTGGAGCTATATCGCTATCTCTATCCCTTTCAAGAAGAGCCGCTACTGTGGGTCCACCTCACTACGGACTACCCCTTTGTCGTCAACGGGATCCTTTACTTCCCCAAGCTCCGTCCCGATGTAGACGTGACCAAAGGGCAGATCAAGCTGTTCTGCAACCAGGTTTTTGTTAGCGATAACTGCGAAGAAATTATTCCTCAGTTTTTGCTGCCTCTGCGCGGTGTGGTCGATAGTACCGATATTCCGCTCAATGTATCCCGAAGTTTTTTGCAGAATGATCGAACGGTTAAGCGCATTGCCGACTACATCGCCAAAAAGGTGGGTGACCGTCTCAAAGAGCTATACCGTACGGATAAGGCAAAGTACATTGAGTGTTGGCAAGACCTGGGTACCTTCATCAAGTTTGGCTCCCTAAATAACGATAAGTTCAAGCAGCAGATTGCGGACTTCTTAATTTTCCGTACCACGGCGCAGCTGGCTAGCGAACAGCCAAAAGTCGAGGTCCAGACTGGAGAAGATGACGCCTGGCAATCTGCTGATGGAGAAAACGCGGCGGCGGTTGATGCCAATGGGAATTCCTACACCACTCTGAAGGAGTACCTAGAGCGCAACAAAGACAAGCACGAAAACCGAGTCTTCTACGCCACCGATGAAGTGTCCCAAGCCACCTACATCGATTTACACAAGCGTCAGGGATTAGAAGTACTGTATTTAGACTCATTTATCGACACCCACTTTGTTCCATTTTTGGAACGGGAGTATTCTGACGTTAAATTTTCGCGTGTAGACTCTGATTTAGATGACACGCTGATTGATGATTCTGCCAGTGGTGAAATTGTCGATCCGACCACCAATAAGACCAAAAGTGAGCAAGTTAAGGAGCTGTTTGAACAGGCCCTTGACAAGCCTAAGGTGACTATCCGGACCGACGCGTTAAAGTCTGACGATGTCCAGGGTGCGCCCCCGGCAATCGTGCTGCTACCCGAAGAAATGCGCCGGATGCAGGAAATGATGGCCATGATGCAGCAGCAGACGGCACAGTTTCCTGAAGAACATACCCTGCTAGTCAATACAGCCCATCCGCTGATTCAAAATCTGTTGGATATGAACCAAGGGACCATTGTTCAGACCGATGGCGGCCAGTCTCCATCGGCGGCCATGGCCAATATGATTTGCCAGCATGTCTACGATTTAGCCTTGATGGCCCAAAAAGGATTTGATGCCGATGGCATGAAGTCCTTTGTAGAGCGCTCCAATAGCCTGCTAACAGGGTTAACAAAATCGTAGTTTCCCTTACCCCGTCTTCCTTTACTCCATTGTTCCAGGAGTAAATAGTCAGCGATTTTCTGCTGTGCTCAGGGGTAAAGGAAGACGGCGGGCGGTGGGACTATCGAGCAAATAGACCCATTTACCATTTCAATAGGGTTGCCCTGAAGAGGGTAGCTATGTGACAATTAAGGACTATACTCCAAGGACCGTGCCATGAGCCGCTGATGCGATCTGACTAATAAGACGGCAAACAATGCTTTTGCCGTTTCTCACTCTCACCGACGTACTAAGCGCCTACAGCATGCCAACCTGCAAGATAAGCGAGTTTGGTGGCCGACAGGTAAGCGTTGGGTAAAGTTACGTCTATCTGCCAAGGCAATCAAAACTCTTGAGAAGAAAGGGATTGAAGCCATGGCTCGTGAAGCTGGCTTGGATCTGAGCAAGTACTAAGCTGTCTGCTCCGCTAATTCAAACGATTGTTTGGCTGACGGTAGCCTTCCAGGCTTTTCCAGCTTCACATTGTCTGGGTAGCTGGCTCAGAACTTTAAAGTTTTAGTGTATTCACGGATAAATCCCCTGGCTGAAGAGTACGGGGGATTTAGTGTATGTAGTGACGGTCAAAAGGTTGAAGTTACTGTCTTTGAGTCAATAGTGCTTTCTGCGATGCCCGACACCTGTCCTATTGGGCATGTAGATGCCAACCAAATCATCTGTTCCCTGAAGATTTATCGAAGCTTAGCTCAGCAGGGCTATTAATACATGGTCACAGTGGTGTTACCTGCACCAGGTCTACCGCTCGTTCTTAAAAGTCAGCGATGTCTACTCCAAAACGCTCTCGAGTTTCTAAACGTCATCAATCTTTAGCTCAAATCAGGCAGTTACCTAAGCGCTTTATGGCTTGGTTGCTGCGATTAGTATTTATAAGTGCGCGCTTCACCCGTGCAAATCAGGCCGGTTTTGTTTTGCCGACGACGGTCCTTCTTCTCCTGGTTTTCTCGTTAACCGTTGGGGGGCTTAGCTTTCGGTCATTTTCTCGAATTGAGCAAACCATTTCCCAGCGAGAGCAGAAGTTAGTTGGAGAGTTTGCGACACCGGCTATTGATCGAGCCAAGGCCAAGATTGAGTATATGTTCAAAGAAGCGTCGGCAACGGCTGAAAAGCGTTTGCCAACCGATATTGAGCTGCTGGAAGAGCTATTGCGACGTTCAGGGGATGAAGACCCTGGCGATGTTGCTCGTAATCCATACACCCTGGCTGATGAAACCCAGCTGAACATTGTTGACGGGCCTCTCTTTATTGATCGAAATCATGCAGTACCTGCTGCCTCAGTAACTCGAGATGCTGACTTAGACCCTGCTTGGAGCTTCACCATTGGCGAGGGAGATGATGAGCTGACTGTTATTTACTCCATCAGCCTCTAGGGTGCCAGTGATGAGAGTGAAGCTAACGGTGCGCGTGACGATGCGTTCACGGTAGACAGTGATCTTGATGTGGCCTCGCCTGTTACTGCAGAAAAGTCTGAGGCCATGGTGGTGCGTAATGCGCCCATCAGCACTACGGGGCTTGGTGCTAACTGTCCTATTGGCTCAGTATCTGAGAGTGGTTGGCAAGAGATTGGTGCCGCCCAGCTAGAAAAGAATTTCCAGGTTAACGTTTTATCGATTAAGTACGGTAAAAACAACCAGCCCATTGTGAATGCGGCTGAATATCAGCAGGTACGTGTGGCACCCAAAGGGCTTAAATGGGGCGCCTGGTTCCGTTATGACCTTGACATTTTCCCTGGTCCTAACCTGCGTTGGAATGGCGCTATGCATACAGAGGGCAACCTCTTTGTTGAACGTAGTTTCAAGGCATACCTACCCAGCGCTCTGAGTTCTTGTATTAATGACCCCCTAGCGTCTGAGATTAGCTTGAGCGCGGTGGATAATACTGGCGGCGATGACTTTG
>CALBPH010000825.1 GCA_937899365.1 uncultured Leptolyngbya sp. | reverse complement strand
CCGCGCCCGGACGATGCGGCTGATGCTCTTGCTGTTGCCATGACCGGCTGGTTTAACTTGGATTAGAGATATAGCAAACTGCTGTTGATATAGTTTTTTCTTTGAAACTAGACCAACAGCAGTTTGCTATATCTCTAATCCAAATTAAACCAGCCAGTCATCGCTACGGCCAGCGCATCAGCCGCATCATCAGGTCTAGGGATTTTCTCTAACTTTAATTCCCGTTGTACCGCTTCTTGAACGTCTTTTTTGTCAGCATTGCCATAGCCCGTCAGCGCCTGCTTAATTTGGGCCGGGGTAAATTCTAAAAACGGGAGTTTGTGCTGGGCCAACACCAACATCACCACTCCCCTGGCCTGGGCCACTAAAATTGTGTTGCCCATACGATAAAAAAACAACTTTTCAATAGAAACAGAATCTGGCTGGTACGTCTCTATCACGCTGTTGAGATCCTCGTAGATTGTGCACAATCGCGACCCCATCTCCGTACCTGCCGGGGTTTCAATAATGCCAAAATCAACCACCTCAAGATCTGGCTTCAGATCTCGAGTAGTCGCCGGATCATATTCAAGAATGCCGAATCCTAGAATCGCTAACCCAGGGTCCAATCCTAGGATTCGTTTACGCATCTATCTGGCACCCACAGGCTTGCGACCATTAGCAGACGGGTCAGCTATCGTCACCCCAAACACGCTACCAAACGTTTTCTCAACTTTATAACCCGAGTCAATAGACTCTAAGGGGTCCTTGCGTAGACGGTGACGCAGACAAAGAGCAATTACGGTTTGAATGTCGTCCAGGGTTACTTCAGAACGTCCTTCATAGGCAGCAAGAGCCTTAGCCGCGCGGTTAGAGACAATATCACCCCGCAAACCATCCACATCCAACTCAGAGCATACCTGGGAAATCTGCACCCGATACTCATCATCCATGGTGACGTCTTTTAACCGCTTCTGAGCGCTAACAATTTTCTCTTGTAGAGCCGTTTGCTCAGCTTGGTATTTGAGCAAAAACGCATCGGGGTCTTGATCAAACTCAGAGCGCTGGTCCACAATCTGTACCCGTTGGGCTGGGTCTTTCACAGTACGAATCTCAGCATGCATGCCAAAACGATCTAGCAGCTGAGGACGCAATTCGCCTTCCTCAGGGTTACCTGAGCCGATTAATACAAACTGAGCCGGATGGCGAATAGAAATACCCTCACGCTCCACGGTATTCCGCCCCGAGGCCGCAGAGTCTAGCAGCACATCCACCAGGTGGTCATCCAGCAAGTTCACCTCGTCCACGTACAGCAGCCCCCGATTGGCCTTTGCCAATAGGCCTGGCTCAAACGCTTTCACACCCTCAGATAGGGCTTTTTCAATATCAATGGTGCCGCAAACCCGATCTTCAGTTGCCCCCAGGGGTAGATCCACCATCGGTACTTTCATCGCACCCACGGGCAACGACTGACCATCAAACTCCTGCTTTACCTCTGGATCTTCAGGGGAACGGTTAAACGGATCGTTCTCTACGACACTAATTTCAGGCAAGAGGTCAGCCAACGCCCGAATAGTGGTGGACTTACCCGTACCGCGATCGCCCATAATCATCACCCCACCGATCTTGGGGTCAATGACGTTTAAGATCAAGGCGAGTTTCATATCTTCTTGACCGATAACCGCAGTGAAGGGAAAAACGGCGCGTTGGATAGAGGTAGCAGTACTCACAGGGCTTTTTAAAGACGTAAGGTATTTTAATGACTAGGTTTAATTGTGCCACAGTGCGGCTCGCCTACTGATGTCTTAAGTTTCTGCTCATTCATAGCTCAGATGGATGGGTTAAGGTGTCGATGTTTGCATCCGTTACGTTCTCCCTGTCGCTAGCGCTGAGCCATGAGCTTTATTCACATTCGTCCAGACTGGCAACTCCCCGAAAAATTAGCCACGTCAGAAGCTGCCTACGTTAACCGTCGTCGATTTCTTAAAAATTTGGCCGGTGTGGGGTTAGGTATGGCCGCCACCAGCTGCTACGGTCGCTTAAATGCCCAAGGCACTGAAGCTCTCAATAGTACCTTTGGAGAGCCTCTACCTAACATCACAACGAATCCAGCGTTTGCCGACGCCGGGCGTCCACTAACTGAGCAGAGGTTTGCTAGCCGCTATAACAACTTTTATGAGTTTGGTTTAACCAAAAACATTTGGGAAGACGCTCAAAATTTACCAACAGATCCATGGAAGTTAGAGGTTTCAGGGCTGGTCAAAAATCCAAAAACCTATGACCTTGATGATCTCTATTCAAAATTTCCATTAGAAGAAAGAATTTATCGATTTCGCTGCGTCGAGGCGTGGGCCATGGTGGTGCCCTGGTTAGGGTTTCCCATGCGTCAGCTGCTGGAGGATGTAGAGCCGACATCTGACGCAAAATTTGTGCGTTTTGAGTCGTTTTACGACGAAAAAATTACCAAAGGTCCGTCAATTTCCTTCTCCAACCTCCCCTGGCCTTACCACGAAGGACTGCGCATTGAGGAAATGGCCAATGATTTGGCCTTCTTTGCCGTGGGTATCTACGGACGCACCATGCCTAAACAGCATGGAGCCCCTATTCGCATGGTGGTGCCCTGGAAGTATGGCTTTAAGGGGGCCAAATCGATTGTCAAAATAGAGTTTTTAGCAGAGCAGCCTGCTACCTATTGGAATACAATTTCGCCCAATGAATATAAGTTCGAGGCTAATGTCGAACCCGATGTATCCCATCCTCGTTGGTCACAAGAACGTGAACGGATGGTAGGTGAAGGGGAAGCCTGGGATTGGGTTAAGCGAGACACCTTAATTTATAACGGCTATGGGGAATACGTGGCGGATCTCTACACCTAGAGAAAAAAACACCTAAAAAAAGCCCCTCAGAGCAAGAGTACACCTAGGGCAAGAGTGTTTTCTCCATCTTGCAATGCACAATACCGGCTTCTAAAAAATCAGGACCCGTGATTTTATATCCAATAGCCTGGTAAAAGGCTACTGCCGTTTTCTGAGCGTGGCACCAAAGGTACGGAAGCTGATGATCTTGAGCGATGGATTCGATCTCTTGCATTATTAGCTGTCCCAGCCCCTGGCCTCGAAACCTTGGCAGTACAGCCAGTCGGCCTATCTTTCCATCCGTATCCAGACGGGCGGTGCCTGTAGGACAGTCATCAACTAACGCCAGCGCATGGGTGCAAATGGCGTCGCGATCATCCATTTCAAGTTCGATGGGAACACCTTGTTCTACAACAAATACGGTTTCACGGATGGTGCGAATGTCAGAATAGTAGGATGAAAGTTCGCAACGGACAATTTTAGTAGCCATGACAGGGGCTGAATGGGTTTATAAATGACAAGTACCACGGTCACGTCGTCAAACCTATGCACATTGCTGACCCCGACCATATCAATACCGTTTTTGCGTTTCCCTATCGAGGTGTCACGATCCAGATCACCAGCGGCACCCACTTAGGAATGACAATTTACACAGCCTGGATTGACCACGCTACGGGTAGTGCAGTAGCCGCCGCCAAAGCCTACACCCGGAGGCATGCGATTAGACGGGCTAAGAGCTGGGTTACGCGATAGTGTAGTTTCTGATGCGCAGAAACGGGTAACCGATTGCGCGATTACCCGCTGATAACTTGCTGCCTATCTGTAGAGACTCAACCAGATAACAGGGCCTAGGGGTCAGTTGGCTCTTCAGAGCTAATATCTTGTTGAGTCGAAGAATTTTCTTCCTTTCTATCTGGAATAAACAGCTTTTCCAAACGCTCTTTAGACCAACTTTCACTAACGAAAGAAACGGCGCTAATTTCCTCAAGACGCACTAGCCATACGGTACGACGAGATACTTCATCGTCGGGTTCGTCGTCTTCATCTGGTTCATAGACATGGACATAAACGATCTCAACGCAGGTATCGTCTAGATAAACAGGAACACCGCTTAACCCTCCCCAAGGCAGGCGTACCTGAACTTCGGTGCCCTCTTGCATCGCTTCATCTAACCGTTGATGTAGACGCCCCGAATAGGCCTGCTTTTTGCTATCTCCAATCAGGTAAGGTACTTGCCGATTAGTAGTCATGGCGATCCCTGTCAGCTAATGAACAAAGTAAAGTAATCAATTCTTGCTATAGATACGGGCCGATAACGATTAAACCTTGCTGTTAATAACAAGACCTCTTTGCCCAATGTTTGGTTTCTTGAAGTTGGCCATAGAAATCAGTATGCGCTCTAGATAGCCATTAGCGGCGAGCTTAGCGCGATCATCTCGTACTTCTAGATTAACTAGTTGGCATCAACGTGACAGTAAGTATTGCTGCACATTACGAATTTAGCTATTTTGTCTAGGTTTATTTCGGCTCACATCAGCTTAACCAGCCCTAGAGAACCTATTACACAGACCCGTTTCATCCCGTTTCATTAAGGCATCGCCTTTTTGCGCCCAAGAATAATGCTCAAACTGCCCATTGAGGCTGCTTATAGTAGCGAGCGGTTATAAATTTTCTCCACAGGAATAACGTTAGATAATTACAGCGACGAGGGCATAAATTCCGCAAGCTCAGCCAGTGTATTTGAGATATGGCAAACGTCTTAATGTATCAGGACGTTTGTGCGTCCCATTGGCGTTATCGCCTAATGCTTTCAGAGACTATGACTTGTCCTAACCAATGGGAGCAACGCTATTAAAATGGCCTAAGTTTAATGTTCTCCAAGTATTCAAACAGAGAAAAACAACAATCTTTTTAGATGGATAGCACCCTAGGGAACAATCTTGTTAGCTACTGAATCTTTATATACAAGCTTTTATGGGCTGTGCCTTAAAAACAGACGCAAGCGACATTTACGTTTGACACACTTAGCATCAAAGTAAGTTCCGCGAAAACGAAGCAACCAATTCACAACCTGTCCCAGTGCCAGGTAAAGTAACGCAGCTGGGGGCTACCCTGGCTGTAGCATGTGAGCAATTGAGTGCCTAAACTCCGAACGGTCAGCGAAAGTCGCCCTAAGGGATGTAAACTCACTTTGACAGTTTCGATGTTTTGCCGTTGCTGATTTAGTGAATGTGCCGATCTGTTAAAAATGCCATACATTAGCATCTTTCAGATAGAATCATTCCAGGATTGGCAACGTCGATGTTTTTAATGCTACAGCTGTAACATTAAAGTGTCTAAACAGTTCTCAATGTTACCCGTTTTTCAAAACTATTAATGAGCCTTAATACCAAGCTGCCCACCACTGATATGCAAGTCACCAGCATCCGTTTTGAACGGGAGCTTATCGACAAGCTCAAAACCTTGGCTGGCAGCCGTGGGTATCAGTCACTGGTGCGTGAAGTGCTGTGGGACTATGTCCGTCAACATTCAGACGACCCTGGTTTTCAGATACAGCGCCAGCAAATTCGGGTCATCATGGCTGCTGAAGCGCAACGCCGTGAACGCTGTGCCCTAACTGGTGTGACCATTGAACCAGAGGAGGAAATGTGGATGGCGTTTACAACGGATCATGAGCTGGTACCGCTGAGTGTTGATAGTCTGGAAGAGGACTAAAACTTCAGCTCCGTTCATGCCCTCCTCTACTCCATGTCTCTGCGGTAGCGAACGACCTTACAGCAACTGTTGTGGGCAATATTTGACTGAGCTTAATATTGCCCCAACGGCTGAAGCATTGATGAGGTCACGATATGTGGCCTACTGCAATGGCAATGTGGACTACTTGGTCGCGACACGCCATTCATCAACCCGCAGATTTGACGATCGTATTAACCTGGTGAAAAGTGTCAAAACCACGGTGTGGGAAGCACTCACGGTGTTGAATACTCGCCAGGGACGTCAGAACAATAGGACGGGATATGTGGAGTTTATGGCGGTCCACAGCCAACCAAACTGGGGGCAACTTCACGAACGTTCAAGGTTCATCAAAGAAAATGGCCGCTGGTTTTACGTGGATGGTGAAATGCTGCCACCGATTTTACCCAAACGAAATCAGGCCTGTTGGTGTGGAAGTGGTAAAAAATTTAAGCATTGTCATGGATAACGCCTTGGTATTGTTAGGAGCATTCTAGGAAACGTCCCTAGCAATACCAAGCTGGCTCAATCTATCTACTACAAAACACGTAGCCAATTTACGCACTGGACCTCACTCACCAGCTTATATGCTGCGCTAGGTTAATTTCTATGTGGAGACCTCGGCTACTTTAGCGCCACATACAAGGAGTTAACCATGGGTTGGATGATATCGCCTCAGGCTTACAGAGCTTGCCCCAAGCTAAATCTTATTTCAGTCAGTGTACTTGCCCTGGGCATTGCCTTAGGACCTATTCTAAATACTGGGCTAGCCATGGCTAACGATGGTGAAGAGGCCCCTGAACCCGTGAGTTCTCGATTTACCTGTGAACTACAAGACGGTGATTACACGGTGATGTACCGTCCTAAAAGTGAGCCAGGCCAGGCTTATCCGTGGGCTGTCCCAACAGAAATGGGCGGTGGTTGGACACCGGAACGACGCTGTGAAACCATCAGTGCACGACTAGAAGAGTATCGCCCCGATGGTCTGGTGGAGCTACGGACGGATGTTGAAAATGGGTATGACACGGTTTGTGCCACCACTGAAGAAAATTTGGATGACTGTCGGATTGTATTTACTGTGCCACCAGGGCAAGATCCACTAGCTACCCGCGATGCGGTCTTTTCAAATATCACCTTGGCTGATGCGGGGACAGATACCAGTGCAGTCAATACATTTGTGGGGGGAACTAGATTGCCTGAAACAGATTTATTGGGTGTGGGAGATGTGAATGATGAGATTTTTGGAGCTGTGGGAGAAATTTTGGGTGGTCGCTCAACCCGACCCACATCTAGCGCAATTTATCTAAAGCCCTATCTGGACAGCTCCGATGGAGGTACTGGTCTATATCTCGATCAGACAGGTCAGCAATTAAATCCAGAGAATTTTCGCTAAATTCAGATTAGCTACTGAATAGCTGCTTTTCTGAATACTTTTCTACCGCTTGCAACTTAATCAATCTTTTTTGGTTGCCAAGCGGTTTTAAGTTGGGCATATTTGTAGGTAATGCCCCGGTTTAGTCAGCACTTACTGTGAACGAGCAATTCTCAATTCGTGGACGGATTGCCTCTGGATATGCCCTGGTATTGGGAGTAGCTGTAGCGGGTGCCGCTGTGGGGCTGCTGGTGGGTAATAGTTATCAAAAACAGGCCCTAGCTGCTTTACAGCAGACAACTGCGGAGCGTGCCTTGCTAAGTGATTTGCAGGTCCGTATCCTCTACAACCATCCGACCAAGCAACTGTCACCCT
>CALBPH010000824.1 GCA_937899365.1 uncultured Leptolyngbya sp. | reverse complement strand
CCCCTTTGTCACTGCCTGTCTACGTGGAGATATCGCCAAGGTCAACACCCTCCTGGCCGCTGGCGCAGACATTGAAGGCATCTGGCGCAGCTGTACCGGGCTGATGTGGGCGGCAGCCGAAGGTTATCTCCCCGTTGTCGAACTGTTACTCAGCGTGGGAGCCAATGCAAATACCCGTAACGAGGTCAACTACACCGCCATCCTTTATGCCGCTGAAACCGATCAGCGCGATATCGTCCTTGCCCTGCTAAACCATAGGGCCCAAACCGATGCCAGCGTCTGTAACCGCTACCAAGAAACCATCTTGCTCTTAATGGCACGCCAAGGCCACGCAGATATCGTAGAGCAGCTATGCCAGCGCGGTGAAAACCTTCATCACACCAATAAAATTGGTGACACTGCCCTGTATCTGGCCGTCAGTAATGGCCATGGCCCCACCGTAGCCAGCTTAATCCGGCTAGGGGCCAAGGTAAATACGGCCAATATTGGTGGCTGGACACCGCTGATGATGGCCTCCAGCCGAGGTGATATTGACATTATGGAAATGCTGATTAGACATGGAGCCGATACTACCCCCCAAAATCGCTGGGGAGGTACTGCCCTCAGTGAAGCTCAGCAATCATTCCGATCAAGTCAGGCCGTTGCCATTCTGCGCCAGGCAGGTGTTGAGTAAAATTGCCATGTGCCTATAGGACTGTAAACGGCAGAGCACCAATCCGCCGAGACACTCCGACTCTTAGTCACATATGTCTCAGAATCGACGATAAACTGTATAGTTTTGTATCTTTATCCCAGTTATTCACTGGGATTCCTTACCTATTTTCAAACATGCTGCTCAAAGCTTAAAGTCCTTGTCAGTCAAGTAATTTACAGCTTTATTTTCCAGGATGTTTTCATTTGATTTTGGCCCTGGTGAGTTACTTCACAATTCGGTTCATAATTCTTGACGATTAGAGACCACTTTTATGTACGAAGATGAACATTAACGAGTGTTTATGCTTAGTTTCAGTACGACTTATCTGAACTACTTCCTGAGCTCGCTAAGTCAGCAAACCGCTGATTTTAAGGTTCATGCCGGGGGTTTAGAATCGCTTTAAAGGCCTAGTCAGCTTAAGCTTCTTAACATTCTGAGATAATTTTTAGACCATTGTTGTCATCTAGGAGATAGCATTAATGGCTTTTGGACCAGCTTCACGATTGGGCGTTAGCCTTTTCGACGAGACCCCTCCGGTCGAGTGGGTTCCTGGCCTCGATAGTGAGGGCCTCGAGTCTATTATCAAAGCCGTCTACCGACAGGTTTTAGGTAATGCCTACGTTATGGAAAGTGAGCGCTTGGCGGTGCCCGAGTCTCAGTTCAAGCGCGGTGAGCTGACTGTACGGGATTTTGTCCGAGCAGTGGCAAAGTCTGACCTGTACCGTGCACGCTTCTTTGAGAGCTGCCCCCGCTACCGCAGCATTGAACTTAACTTCCGTCATCTGTTAGGGCGTGCCCCCAACAGCTTTGAGGAAATGAAAGCCCACAGCGCAGTTTTAGATACTGAAGGCTTTGAAGCTGATATCGATTCCTATCTTGATAGTGATGAGTATCAGAATGTCTTTGGTCAGGACTTTGTGCCCTACATTCGTGGCTATAAGACCGAAGCTAGCAATATGGTTGGCTTTACCCACACCTTTGAATTGGTGCGCGGTGCCTCAAGCAGCTCCCTTAAGGGCAGTATCAACGGCAAGAAGCCTCGCTTGAACGCCTTGGTAATCAATTCGGTAGCGACACCTGTTGTATCTCCATCGTCAGATGGTGCCGCATTCCAGGTGCCTACGGATTCTTCTCGTACTCGTCATGGCGTCGGCGCTAGCTCTAACGGCAAGGTTTATCGCGTTGAGGTAACGAGCTATCGCTCTAAGGCCGTCAATCGCGTGTCTAAGTTCCGTCGAGCCAATAAGGTATACATGGTGCCCTATGACAAACTGTCCCAGGAGTATCAGCGTATTCACAGACAGGGTGGCGTGATTGCTAGCATCACTCCTGTTTCTTAGGTAAACATTACCGACTTAACTAGGGTCGGTCGCTCATAGTGACGTACTGGTCCTAGTTTTTAATAGCTGTTGAGAATATTAGATAAAAACCAGTAGGAGATCTCCGATGACAACGTTTGAGTTGTGGCCTATTAGTAGCAGCGAAGATAAGCAAGCTGTCATTAATGCTGTCTATCGCCACGTTTTGGGTAACCCCCATGTTATGGAGAGCGAGCGCTTAGTTACGGCTGAATCTCAGCTCTGTGACGGCAGCATCTCTGTACGTGATTTTGTTCGCGCTGTCGGTAAGTCTGACTTCTATCGCGGTCGCTACTTTGAGAAGTGTGCGCCCTATCGGTTTGTGGAACTGAATTTCATGCACTTCTTGGGTCGTGCCCCCGAAAGTCAGGCCGAACTTTCTGAGCACATCCGTCGCTGTGTCGAAGAAGGCTATGATGCCGAGATCGATTCTTACATCGATAGCGATGAATATCAGGCCCGCTTTGGTGAGAATGTAGTACCGTCCTACAGCGCCAGCGTTACCCAAGTCGGCCAGTCCCAGGTGAGCTACAACCGGATCTTCGCAATTGATCGGGGTCCTGCCCAGGTGAGCAGTGCCGTTAAGTCAGCTCAGCTGGTAGCTCAGGTAGCTGGAGCCGAGAAGGGTAACAAAGTTAAGCGTGCAGCCACTAATCTGAACGCAGGCACTACCAAGCGGTTCAAGATTAAGACCACTGCGGCTAAGTTTGATTCCCCACGTCGCGTCAGCATGAACGAGTATATTGTTTCAGCTGATAAGATGACGCCTCAAATTCAGCGCATCCATCGCACTGGAGCCAAAATTGTTAGCATTACCGAGATTGTTTAATCTCTTTTAATGTGACTTGTTAAAAAAGGCCACTTATAAAGTGGCCTTTTTTGTTATGGCTTCAAATTGAATTTAGATTGGTTCAAGGCTGCTCCATGGAGAAGAAACCGTGGGGGAATTTATAGTGACTTGTAGCGCTTTGCCCACATACTTTTAGTCTTATATCGCTGTACTCGCCCACAAATTGTTATTTGCATTACTTTCCGTCAAGAAATATATTAGATATATCATTAAGAAAAAAAAAGTTGTTCTCATTTAACCCTCAAAATCCGATATTTGTCTAAATAGGGTTCTTTTGTCTAGGGTCGCTTTTAGTGGTTATCTCCAGGGTTGGTTTGGATTCAATAGTCTTACCTAACTGGTGCTAGATTGCTGAGTTTGATTCCTGGCAAAGTTAATCCGCTATCCGTTATCTGATTAGCGCTTCTCGCTAATTGGCTCTGTCGGTAAGCATTTTAGTAAATTCAAATTAATTTTCGGAGGATTGTTCCATGGCACTTTGGGTAACCAATGTTGTGCCCGTTGAACTTCGCCCCAATGCAACAGAGGATGACCTACAAACGGTTATTCGTGCTGTATATAAGCAAGTTTTAGGCAACCAGCATGTAATGGAAACTCAGCGTTTAATCAGCGCTGAGTCCCTGCTGCGTGATGGCGATATCACAGTGAGAGGATTCGTCCGGGCAGTGGCCCAGTCAGAGCTTTATCGCTCCCTATTTTTTGAGACTTCATCTGCTTATCGCTTTATTGAGCTAAATTTTAAGCACCTGTTGGGTCGTGCTCCCCAGGAGCAAGCAGAAATTGCAACCCACGTGGTTCTTTACAGTGAGCATGGTTATGTAGCTGAGATTAACTCCTACATCGACAGCGATGAATATCTTGCCAATTTTGGTGAAGATCGCGTTCCCTATGTATGTGGGAATCAGACTCAGGTTGGTGTCAAGAATGTTGGGTTTAACCGTACGTTTGCCCTTGTCCGTGGCAACTCAGCTAGTGATAGCAATAATCAAGCAAGATTGATTAGCGATATTGGTAGTAACTTACCCACTAAAATCACAACACCCCAAAGTGGCACGGGTCGTAGCAGTACCAACAAGCGATTCCGCATCACCGCGAGTACTTCAAAGGCATCTGCGTCCCTTGGTCGTGTGAGTAAGCAAGAATATGTTGTTTCTTACAGCCAAATGACCCAGCGGATTCAGTCAATTCTGAAGACGGGTGGGAAAATTCTGAGCGTCACTGAGACCAACTAACCTGTTGACCGCCTTCGCCAAAATATTTTGGCGAAGGCGGTCAATCTACCGTAGCAAACAGGGTTACGGATTTTTAATCATCACTACTAATAATTAGGAGAAACGGTTATGTCACTGTGGATTAATGATGCAGCTGTTGAGCTTCGAGGCAATGCAACCGAAGAAGATTTGCAGGTTGTCATTCGTGCTGTTTATAAGCAGGTTTTGGGTAACGCCCATGTGCTAGATAATCAGCGTCTTACCAGTGCCGAGTCCATGCTCAGAAATGGTGAAATCACCGTACGGGGATTTGTTCGAGCTGTGGCTACCTCAGATTTCTATAAGGATCGCTTTTTTAATAACTCCTCGTCCTATCGCTTTATTGAACTGAACTTTAAGCATTTACTGGGTCGTGCCCCCCAGGATCAGACGGAAATTTCTGCCCATGTTCAGACCTATAACACGGCTGGTTATGACGCTGAGATTGACTCTTACCTCGGTAGTGATGAGTATCTTGCGGCCTTTGGTGAGAATGTGGTGCCCTATGCCTGTGGTGCCCGTACTCAAACCGGTGTCAAGAATGTTGCATTTAACCGTTTGTTTACACTAGACCGTGGTTATGCGGCTAACGACACTGGCCGCTCGGCAAAGCTGATCAGCGATGTTGCAGGTAACTTGGGGACTAAAATTAAGTCTCCGGCTACGGGGTCGGGTACCTATAGCAATACGGGCAAGCGTTTTCGCATTGTGGCATCTAAAGCAAACTTTGGCACTCGCGTAACCAAGAGCAACTACAGTGTGGAAGTTGGCTATGGTCAGCTTTCTAATCGGATTCAAAACATGCAGCGCTCTGGGGCCAAAATCGTCAGTATCTCAGAGGTATAAGGTTTTTCCTTAGGCTTTTAGGATCAGGTACAACAAAGCCTCCAAGATAAGGGGGCTTTGTTGTCGGCGTTTAAGCTTTAGTCCCATAGGTTATTCCCAGGGTTAGCAAGCGTTTGAGCATTGACTATGGGCTGACATTAAAAGATAAAATGAACAGTATGGCAATCTGCTGACTGTATTTGGCAGATTGGGTCGCACATGGCCGTTGTTATACAAGCTTTTAACAACCGCTGATGACGTGAACTGTGTGCGCCAAACTATATTTTCTGGGCCAATTAAACTTCGTTATACCTGAATGGATATTGCAACTTTTGTCGACCGCTCACTGGGGGAATGGAGCTCACAGCGTAGTGCCCATCACTTAGCATTTGCCCATTTTGAGGAAGTCCGCTCCACTATTAATATCGAGGCGCTCACTGTTGATGCGCCAGGGGTTTTAGAGCTGTGTCAACGGTATGAGGTGGCCCCTGAGACGATTGTGAGTCCTTTCAAGATGAGTTGGGAGGGTGAGTCTGATTGGGATGAGGATCAGACCATTGAGGGATCGACAATTTTAGTCCCGGTACCTGAGAGTGCCACAACGGGCAAACTGCTGCGCGAGCAGGGATATGCAGAAACCATGGAATCGGCTGGGTCCTACTGTTTGACGGAGGACGGTACTTTTATTTTGACAACGGCCTATGAGCGGGCGGCAGCGGAGGAAAAAATTTGGTTCGCCACACCCAACTTGCGCTTTCGCGTGTCGTTAATTAAGACCAGCAGCGGTAAGGGTGTGACAACGGCAAGTTTTTCCTCGGAAGTCAGACGTATCTCCATATCATAGGATGTTGACTGCTGGCTAGGTCGAGTCTGAATACCTGGCACGTTAGGCGGGGAGTTTTTACACTAGTAAAAACAGGGGCTTAATGCGGTTTATGCATCTAACGGCATCGGCACACAGGATAGTTGTGGTAGCTTGGACCTAAGGCCCATTTAGGCGTAGCGATGGGTGAAATGGCTATTGCTATGGAGGTACTTAGTTTCTGACATAGCAACTTTTATGTTGGGCTTTTGTGGGTGGCTTGCATTTTGCGATCGCATCCAAATCCCTGATTCAAAACAATATCTAACAATAAAATTTTAATTCTCAATAAAAATGGTGCTTTCTGGCAACGTTACTACCTCATATTCCCAGGACTTTATCACCCTTGCCCGTTGGATGTCTGGAGATTTTAGTAATCAGCAGCAGGCATTTGAAGACCCCAAAAAATTTGCCCACATTCGCATTTTCTTTCGCCCACTCCCCTATGACTTTTTCTCAGGGATAGGGCTATATTCTGAACAAACCCAGGATTACGACCTATGGAGTCCCTATCGTCAGGGGATTCATCGCCTTGTTGACCACGGCGACCATGTCTACATTGAAAACTATGGGCTGAAGGATCGACTGCTCTATGCGGTGGCTGGTCTCAACGCCGATATCCTATAAACCATTACCCCTGACTGTATTGAGCGCCGAGCCGGGTGCTCCATGGTCTTTAGACGCGAGGGAGATACATTTATTGGGTCAGTCGAGCCTGGTAAGGCCTGCATTATTCCTAAACAGGGCAAAATCACCTATCTCACCAGCCACGTAGAAATCACTGAGAGTACCTGGATGAGCATCGATCAGGGTATGGATGTGGACACCGATGAGTATGTGTGGGGCTCGACAGAAGGCATTCTGCAATTCCGTAAACGAGCCAGTTTTGATAGTGAACTACCTTTCTAAGTGAACTACCTTTCTAAAGAACGTGAAGCAGGCGTTGACGTAAACATTCAGGCGGTTCAGATTTCCATGTTGCCTCCCCAAGCACAAAAGAAAATGAAATCGTGGATCCGGAGCCGACACCTGATTCGTTCGGGCAATTTTTTCATCTTTGAAACAGTCGAATACTCAACGGTAGAAAAGTTTCAAGACTGTCTCAAAGCTTTGGGGGGGACCTTGATTTGCGGTGATCCGGTGAAAAAAATCTGGATCGGTCAGCATCGCCGAGTGGTTTTATATAGGGCCAAGGCCAGTTTGCACACGCCCCATCACGATCTGCAGGCCTATTGGATTAAATATGGCAGCTTCCATACCCGGTTTGATGAACGAGCCTAGGGCGTTTTCTAAGCAAAACTGTGTCTCTTGTAACGGAATGTTGCTTTGTTGTTAATATCTGAGACGTCGGTACCCACGGTTTTTTATTCTTTTTATGGTGATTGAATCAAACGCATTCATCGCTAAAAAAAGTTTTAACAAACAAGGAGAGCTCAATGCTTGACGCTTTTTCTAGAGCGGTTGTATCCGCTGACGCC
>CALBPH010000823.1 GCA_937899365.1 uncultured Leptolyngbya sp. | reverse complement strand
AGGATCGATGTTTAACCGCTGCAACGCAGCCCGAGGCATCAAATAACCCGATGTGGAAGACGGATTTACAAAAGCCACCCGTTTACCTTTGAGATCCGCTAAGGTCTCGATGGTGCTATCAGCCCGCACAATGATGCCAGCACGATACCAGGGACGGCTGCTAAATTGATCAATGGAGGCTACGATGGGCGTCACCTCTAGCCCCAACTCTTCCATCTCTAGATAGGACGCCGCCCCTGTGTAGGCCGCATTAGCTCGACCATCCACAAGCATGGCAACAGTGTCTTGATAGCTTTCTGAAATCAAAAAATCAACTGGCTGACCCAGCACTTTTTCCAGATGAGCATCGAGCGGTGCGATCATCCGCATTTGCTCAGTTTCACTGTGAGTGGGCAGCACGCTAATGCGTAAACTAGCCTGCTCGGCAGGTGGAGAAACAATCTCAGTCGGTGGAGACTGCAGTCGAGTACATCCCAACATTCCACCCAGACCAACCAGTAGGATAAGTCCCAATGAAGCGCAGTGAGGGAGAGATGGCATCGGCTTGAGCGCAGTTTGTTGTAAAGATTTCATGAATAAAAAGTTGAATAACCTTAAAATTCACGCCGTTGCTGATTGATGGCACCGAGCGGGCGTAGTCAATCAGACTTTCTCAAAGCAGCCGTTGCTAATTTAGAGGATGAACCGACCGGTTAGACATGCTATTTGACAGTATCTTGCAGATAAAGCCATCCTGAGGAGCAGCAATGCCCAGAGAAAATCGCCTCGAAGCTCAGCAACGCCAAACTCACGTTATGAAGCCGCTAACTCCATCAGGAGATCAGACGTATCTGGGCCTCAATTGTGCCTCGATGATTTGACACCGTTGGAAGGTTTTTAGGCACTTACACGGAGTAAGCGGAAAGTAAAGGATGTCTGTCACATTTAGTTAAAGCTTGTCTCTGCTGGGACATTTGTCCGACATCCCATAAATAAGCTGGCGGAACGGATGTCCGAAAACAGGATTTAGGCCATTGTAGATACAGAGGGCAGACATACTGCTTCTTCATCCTATAGAGAGCTTCTTATAACGAAACAACCCCCGGTGCACAGAGTGTACCGGGGGTTATTTAATAGCCTTCTTCATTGAAATTTTGACACCCTCAAAAACTGAGTTAGGGAAAAGCGCTATTGCAGCACTAGTTGTTACTTCTAGGAAATAACGAACTCGGACTAGGCGCTTGCCATTCGAAACCAGCTTTTGCCCAAGACAAAAACGCCAGTGAACCGCTGGTGGACAGAATCAGGCACAAAAGCCACACTAACCAACCTGTACGGGTAAGGTTTTGTTGCTCTTGTAACTGAAAACCGCTAGCCTCATTTTTCTTATACATGTTTATTAATAACTAGGGGGACACGTTGTTGCCTTAGTTATCCATGTCACCATCAACGAATCCGGACGGAGTAGACGGATCTAATTTTTAGTTAATCTATCGTCCTAAGTAAATGTGTCAGTAACTCCATACACTCCAGAGCCCTAAGGTGTTTCAACCATTTGAGCCATGGGAAATTCCACACCATTTTCCCCCTATTCTGAACGGAGCCAAAATTCAGACCCTGGTAACAATGCCAACATGCCCATCTCCGAATTCTGATGACCAACGTCATCTATCACCATGACGTTCCGATATGGAAAGCGTCAGGTGAGGGTTGCTAGATTTCAACCAACCATAAATCTTTGCAGCAATTCCTATGAAACGATTTCAACTGGGTATGGGCGTAATAATGGTGTCTGTCAGCTTATTGGGGATTGCACCTAACAATACATGGGTGCCCTCGATGAGGCCGGCGGCGGTGGCCCGTGAAACCCCTAGCGAGCAGACCCTACCCCCCCTAATTGACCGGGAATTGTTTCTGGCGGACCCAGACATTACAGGGGCTCAGCTCTCTCCAGATGGCAACTTCATCGCCTTTCAAAAACAATTAGATGGCGTGCTCAATGTGTGGGTAAAGGGTATTGATGAGCCCATCGAGGCCGCCCGTCCAGTCACAGCAGATGCGGAAAGCCCGATCATATTTTACTTTTGGAGCGCCGATGGCCGTTACATCCTCTATGTTCAAGACAAGGGGGGAAATGAAAACTTCCATCTCTACGCGGTGGAACCAGGCACGTTGGCCACAGCAAGAAACCTGACCCCGGTGGAGAATACGACAGCACTGCTCTATGCGGTGCCTAAGCAGACGCCAAATGAAATTGTGATTGGTCTTAATGATCGCGATCCGCAATTTCATGATGTGTATCGATTAAACCTGACAACAGGAGAGCGATCGCTGATTATTCAAAACAATGAGAATATTGCGGGCTGGGCGTTTGACAATGGCGGTAATGTACGGCTGGCGATACGCCAGTCGCTAGCGGGCGGCAATGAGCTGTTAAACGTCGAAAATGGAGAACTAAGCACTATTTACACCTGTGCGCTAGAAGAAATTTGCGTTCCCATTCAGTTTCATGCCAACGAGCAACAGATCTATCTAAAAACTAACCGCGATACGGACTTAACCCAGCTAGAACTCCTCGATGTGGAAACTGGCCAAAGCGAGCTTGTAGAAGCTGACCCTGAAAATCAGGTGGATTTGGAGGGGGCGATATTTTCCGGTGAGACCAATGAGTTAATAGCCACATCCTATGTGGGCGACCGCCGTCGCATTTATCCTAAACGTGAAGAATGGGCTGCTGATTTGGCATTTCTCCAACAGCAGCTGCCTGGGGTTAACCTTTCGCTTAATTCCATCACTCGAGATGAGCAACTGGCCCTAATTGGCACCCAAAGTGATGTCAATCCTGGAGCGATGTATCTTTATAACCGCAGCGCCCAAACCTTGGAAAAGCTCTATGACGCCTGGCCAGACCTCCCCAGTGAATATCTGGCCACGGTTGCACCCATCCGCTATACGGCTCGGGATGGGGTAGAAATTCCCGCCTATCTGACTCTGCCCCAGGGTATCGCTCCAGAAAATCTGCCTGTGATTGTGTTTCCCCATGGGGGTCCGTGGGGGAGGGATTTTTGGGGCTATAGCCCCTTTGCCCAGTTCTTTGCCAATCGGGGGTACGCCGTACTACAGCCCAATTTTCGGGGGTCGGCAGGCTATGGTAAAGCATTTCTAAATGCGGGTAATCAGGCCTGGGGCACCGGTGTCATGCAGCATGATGTGACTGATGGGGTGCAGTATCTGATTGACCAAGGCATTGCTGACCCAGAACGGGTGGGAATTTCAGGGTTTTCCTATGGGGGGTATGCCACCCTGGCCGGTCTGGCGTTTACCCCAGAGCTATATGCGGCTGGGGCCTCTATTGTGGGGCCGTCTAATTTAATTACCCTGATGGGGTCAATTCCCCCCTATTGGGCTCCGATTCGCGATAGCTTAACGTTGCGGGTGGGGGACCCGGATGATCCGCGCGATCGCAACCGTCTCATCGCCCAATCACCCCTATTCTCAGCGGACCAAATCCAGGCACCACTGCTGGTGGTACAGGGCGCTAACGATCCACGGGTCCCCCAGGCCGAGTCAGATCAAATTGTCGCCGCCTTGCGGGAGTTGGAGCGTCCGGTAGAATACCTGGTCGCCCTGGACGAGGGCCATGGGTTCCGAAAAGAAAACAACATTTTAGCCATGACGGCCGCCATAGAGCGCTTTTTTGCCAACCATTTAGATGGACGCTACCAGGATGAAATATCGCCAGACCTACAAACCCAGCTAGAGACTCTGACAGTAGACATCGAAACCGTACAGTAGTTTCCTATATCACGTGCCCCGCTTTGCTCAGGGCACGTGAGGCTAAGACAAACGGCGGACACCCAGCTGCAGCCATCCCAACGCCACCACAATCAGGGTGAGCTGAGCGACAAACGGGGCGATGGCAAAGCCCCAAAAAATGCTTAAAAGCCCCGCGCTGTAAGTGGCGATCCCATAGATTTCATCAGCGGGCTTCAGACGCCGACCCAGCATGGCAAAAACGAACGCGGCGGCTAGCAGTATTAACCATGACATCCTTTACTTTCCCCTAACGCCACTGTTACAGACCGCTTGTAAATATTGGGCTAATATCAACGCCCATTAGGGACCCAATTTCCTTAGCGCTAATTTAACTTTACATAGATTCAAGTCTATTTACAAATATAAAGCCTTAGATTTTTATCTATGGTTAGCCATCGCCTTGGTCAAAAGAACGCTGCTGAGCGTTGTGGGCTTTTTATAAGCTGCAAAACTGAGCGTTGCTGATCCTCGGGATAATTTTATCTGCAAGATACTGTCAAATAGTATGTCTAACCGACCGATTCATCCTCTAAATCAGCAACGGTAAAATCTGTTGTTAAACCTCCCGTTAACTTTCCTATTGTTACAATGCGCATATTCAATATGTAATGGTGAGCATCAAGATTTTTCCTTGCTAGCATCAACCCATGGGGATGAATGAGAGAATCCTCATTTTGCCTTGCTAGTATCGATCCGAAGGGATGAGAGATTTTTCTCGCGGATTGTTAAACGTTATGCTGCCAACTCAATCAAAGTCTTGTTACAGTCATGGGCTATCTGTTCATGAGGTGATTACACGCTTTAATAGTGACTCAAAACAAGGGCTCACCGCCGAGGAGGTAGCCAGACGTTATGAAATCTATGGCTGGAACGAACTCCCGATCAAACTTGGAAAACCTGCCTGGGTCAGATTTCTTCTCCAGTTCCACCAGCCTCTTCTCTATATCCTGTTAATTGCGGGAATTGTCAAAGCGTTTTTAGGGTCTTGGACTAATGCTGCCGTTATCTGGGGCGTCACCGTTCTCACTGCGAATATTGGCTATAATCAGGAAGCAAAAGCGGAAGGTGCGATCGCATCCTTAGCAAAAGCCGTCACCACAGAAACCACCGTTCTACGGGAGGGCCAAATGTTGCGTGTGCTGTCCCAGGACCTGGTCCCTGGGGATATCGTCCTCCTGACCTCAGGCGACAAGGTTCCCGCTGACCTACGGTTAATAAAAACTCGCAATTTACAAGTAGATGAGTCTTCCCTCACGGGAGAATCTGTCCCCGTGACAAAATCTAGCCAACCCCTGGTGAACGATACCCCCCTGGCAGAGCGGATAAATATGGCCTATGCCGGCAGCTTTGTCACCTTTGGTCAGGTGTCTGGCATAGTTGTTGCCACCGCAGATGCGACAGAAGTTGGCAAAATTTCCCAATCCATGGAGCAGCGGGTCAACCTGAGCACACCGCTAACCCGTAAGTTTGCCAGATTTAGCCATCTCTTACTCTATGGCATTTTAACCCTAGCCACCCTCACCTTTGTGATTGGGCTAGGGCAAGGAGAATCTTGGAGCTACATGTTTGAGGCGGCGGTTGCCCTGGCGGTCAGCGCCATTCCAGAGGGGCTGCCTGCCGTTGTCACCATCACCCTGGCCATTGGGGTGAACCGCATGGCCCGTCGCCATGCCATTATCCGTAAACTACCGGCCGTAGAAGCGTTAGGCGGAGCCACGGTTATCTGCTACGATAAAACCGGAGCATTAACGGAAAATCAAATGACCGTCCAGGCCATTTACGCCGGTGCGTTTTATCAGGTCAGCGGCGGCGGCTACAGCCCCAAAGGGGAGATTGGCATAGCCATTAACGGTGCCACCAGCCCCTTTAAGAATAGTTTGCCCCCCCCCCTAGAGGCCTGTCTGATGGCTGGGGTGCTGTGTAACGATGCCCAGCTTAAGCAGACGGGGGACAACTGGTCAGTGGTGGGGGACCCGACCGAAGGGGCCCTGATTACGGTTGCGGCCAAAGCCGAGCTGAGCCAGTCGAAGCTAGCGGCAACAAAACCTCGGCTAGATTCAATTCCGTTTGAGTCTCAGTATCAGTACATGGCAACACTGCACGATGGTAATCCCCGAGTCATTTATGTCAAAGGGTCAGTTGAAGCTCTCCTGAGTCGCTGTGCCCACATGCTAGATCAGCACGGCCAGATCGTACCGCTTTCAACCGCCTCCATTGAACAGGCGGTCGATACCATGGCAGAACAAGGACTGCGGGTACTGGCGTTTGCCCAAACAGAAGTCAGTGGCCATCGCCATGCCGTGGACCATGACGACATTAAAACAGGACTGGTCTTTATTGGATTGCAGGGCATGATTGACCCACCGCGCCCTGAAGCAATTGCGGCCATTCACGCCTGTCGTTCCGCCGGGATTCAAGTCAAAATGATCACTGGCGACCATATTGCCACGGCCCGCGTCATTGCCAAACGTATGGGCATCCAAAAGACAGACAGCGTTGTCGCGTTTGAGGGCCAACAACTATCGGCCATGAACGACAATCAGCTTTCCCAGGCGGTTGCAGACGGCGATGTGTTTGCCCGAGTTGCCCCTACCCAAAAGCTGCGGCTAGTAGAGGCCTTACAACATAAAGGCGAAATCATCGCTATGACCGGAGATGGCGTCAACGATGCCCCCGCCCTCAAGCAGGCCGACATTGGCACCGCCATGGGTAAAGGCGGCACCGAAGTCGCCCGCGAAGCCGCTGATATGCTACTCACCGACGACAATTTTGCCTCGATAGAAGCAGCCGTAGAAGAAGGACGCACCGTTTACCAAAATCTACGCAAAGCGATTGCATTTCTGCTGCCGGTCAATGGCGGCGAATCGATGACAATTTTGATCAGCGCTTTACTGGCTAGGGATCTACCCATTCTCTCGCTCCAGGTGCTGTGGCTAAATATGATCAACTCTCTGACCATGACGGTGCCCCTGGCCTTTGAACCCAAGTCAGATGGATTGATGCAGCAACAGCCCCGTAACCCCAAAGAACCGCTGATCACCCAAAAATTATTACGCCGAATTTTAACCGTTTCCCTATTTAATTGGATTCTAATCTTTGGCATCTTTGAGTGGGCCCAGGCTACCACAGGGGAGATTACCGTCGCCCGGACCATGGCGATCCAATCCCTGGTCGCTGCCCGGATTATCTATCTGATCAGCATTAGTCAGTTGGGGGTAAGCTTGCTGAACTACATTAAGCGTCAGTCCACTGCCATTACCAATACACCGATTTTAATTGTCGGCATTGTTGCAGCTGTTGCATTACAGATTGCCTTTAGCCAGTGGCCCGTCATGAATATGCTATTTCAAACGGCTCCCCTAACCTGGAATCAGTGGCTAATTTGTTTGTTGCCCATGATTCCCATGGTGCCGGTGGCGATTTTAAGCAATATGATCGACCCCCCTCAAAAAAATAGGCGTTGCTGATCCTCGGTATGATTTTCTCTGCGAGATACTGTCCTATGGCATAT
>CALBPH010000822.1 GCA_937899365.1 uncultured Leptolyngbya sp. | reverse complement strand
CAATATCGCTATAAGCAGCAGCATATTCTTTCATTGAAATCTTATTATTGATTCTCAAGATCGAAAGATATGCGGTCCCTCTCAACTCTGGATCGATCTGCTTATCCAGAATAATAGGCGCTAGAAGAGTATTAACTGTATTGATGCTACCATGCCCACTTTTTACAAGACTACCTAATGCGGCACACATTGTTGTTAAGACTGACTGATCTTTTTCTTTTGAAAAATTGTCGATCAATATTTCGTATACATCCCTATGACGCCAGTGAATAGCTGCTGTGTTTACAGCTTGTTCTCGAATATCTGCATCTCTATGATTTATGAGACTTATAACAGCGTCAATGACATTGCTATCAGGACGGTTCTGTTCACCTCCTAACTCATACAAAGCATCCATGATGTCTGCGCGTCTACTAGAGGTCAGTTTTTCAATAAGTTTATGCATGTCTTGCTCTATAACCAGTACGCATTTTCAACTTCTTTATGTCTTTAGTTTTTTGCCTAGTGGCGCAGCTATCAGCAGCTAACCTATTATAAAAAGCACGCTCATTTTTGATTGAGGCAATGCTAATGACATTAGCTACAGCTCCCCCAATCCCACCAGAAAATCGTCTGTTATTCAAGGGCCTTACCTGGCGTGAGTTCAAGGTGGTTGAGCAATTGCTTGACCAGCCAGGATATCGAATTTCGTTTCTAGATGGCACCTTAGAGATACATCAAATGCCTGGAGAACTCCATGAAACCATCAAGAAGCGAATTGCGGCTCTGTTAGAAATCTACTTACTGATGGCTGGGTTTGACTTTAAGCCAACTGGCTCTATGACATTAGAAAATGAAGCCAGTAGTGTTAAACGGGAAGCGGATGAGTCTTATAAGCTAACACCTAATAGCAAACGCCCAGACCTGGCTATTGAAATAGTTTTCTCTAGCGGTGGCATTGACAAATTAGAAGCTTATAAACGTCTTAAAATCGCTGAGGTTTGGTTTTGGGAAGATGGTGTGCTTGAGCTTTACCACTTACGAGATCGTAATAATGAAGCCTTTTACGAAAAAATCAACGTTAGTAAAGCCGTTGCAGAGATTGATTTAGATTTGTTTTGTCGCTGTATTCTCATGGATAACCATGTTGAAGCAATCAAAACCTTTCAAAGAGCTCTATCATCATAATCCAGAAGAAAAATCTACACTCTTTTACCGTTAAAACGCATTTCCACACCGTTGCCTGGAGCTAGGGTAACGCCACGTCGTTTAGCGGTTTCGGGTGTTTTGCCTACCCACTCTAGCTGATATTTTGACACCAGTGTTGCCAGCACCAGCTTCATCTCAAACTGGGCGAGCACTTCACCGATGCACCGTCGAATGCCACCGCCAAAGGGTAAAAACTCATAGCTAGAGAACTGACGCTCTAAAAATCTCTCAGGTTTGAAAGATTTTGAATCTGGGTATAGCTCAGGCCGATGGTGGGTGAGGTAAATCGCTCCGTACAGCCGAGATCCTGGCTGCAGGTCATAGCCCATTAAGTTCATCGGAGCTGTTACCTCTCGGGGAACCGTTAGATTTGTAATTGGGTAAAGCCGCAGGGTTTCATTACAGACGGCAGTCAAATAGGGCAACTGAGTAATGGCAACTGGGTCGGGAGCTTGCCCTAAGGTGTCTAGCTCATTCACCAGCGTCTGGTACACCTGAGGATCTTGATAAACCCAATAGAGCGCCCAGGAAATTGCACTCGCCGTGGTTTCATGGCCAGCTAACAACATAGTTAATAGCTCATCATGGAGTTCGTTATCTCCCATGGGCTGACCGGCTTCATCTCGGGCCGCTATTAATAGGCTAAGAATATCGTTCTTGGTGGTGGTATCTTGGGCTTTGCGATCGCAAATTTCTGCCAGCAATAGCTCACTCACCTGATTACGCACATGCTGAAAATGGCCCCACGGGCTACGCGGTCCCCAGTCCAGCCGCAACGTCGGAAAAAATAAGGCCCCCGATACCAGAATATTTTGGAAACAGTCGGTAAATTCGACAATCCGGGCTTTTAGCTGATCAAACCGAGGACCGTCACTGAGGCCAAAAACCACCTTGAGAATCACATCTAGCGAAATCGTTTGCATTAGCGATCGCGCTAAAAAAATATCTCCAGACGACAGCCCCTGCATCGCGTTTTTAGTCAGCTCAAGAATTAACTCACCGTATTTAGGGATTTGTTCTCGGTGAAACGGTGGCATTAGTAGCCTGCGCTCACGTTTGTGTCGAGCATTCTCTAAACAAAAGATAGAGTGATCGCCAACAACTGGCTGGAGTAGTACATTGGGCGGTGCTTTAACGCAATCGCTTGAGAAAATCTGCTGAATCCCCTTGGGATGGCTGACAAATAGAACAGTCTCATGGTTGCCAATTACCGGCGCATTGAAAATATCGCTATTCTGTTGAGCCCCTTTCTCCATATAGTCCAGGGGCTTGGTGGTGTAGTGCAGCATTTGCCGCCAACGGGGAGCTGTGGAGGCTTGAGGAATAGAGGCAATAGACATGACAATGCACCCGGAATCATTTCT
>CALBPH010000821.1 GCA_937899365.1 uncultured Leptolyngbya sp. | reverse complement strand
ATTGACCAGGTGCGCAAAGATGGCGATTCCATCGGCGGTGTGGTGGAATGTGTGGCCCGCAAAGTACCCAAGGGTCTGGGGTCCCCCGTTTTTGACAAACTTGAGGCCGACATCGCTAAGGGCATGATGTCCTTACCTGCCAGTAAGGGCTTTGAGCTGGGCTCCGGGTTTGCCGGTACCTTTCTCACCGGCAGTCAGCACAATGACGAGTTCTACACTGACGCCGATGGCACCATTCGCACCCGCACCAATCGTTCTGGCGGTACCCAGGGGGGCATTTCCAACGGCGAGAATATTATTATCCGCGTCGCCTTTAAGCCCACGGCCACCATCCTCAAAGAGCAAAAAACCGTAGACCAGCAGGGCAATGAAACCACCCTCTCCGGTCGCGGTCGCCATGACCCCTGCGTATTGCCTCGGGCGGTACCCATGGTAGAGGCCATGATGGCTCTGGTGCTGTGCGATCATCTCATGCGTCACCAGGGTCAATGCAAGCTGCTCTAGGACCCTGGCCTATACGGGGCATCGTTGTCCTGTTTTGGATTGCCGCTGGCGGTATTGGCTGGTACCACCTCGTGTTCCCCACTGCCAACCTGACGGGTAGCGCCACCATTGCTATCGCCCTCATCCTCATCTGTATCGACCAGGGGCGCATGGCCTGGGTTGATCTCCACAATATCTATCAGGTTTCCCTGGCCGAGCGTCGCGTCGCCATCTTCTATGGCGTCACCCTGGTCACCATTGCGATTGAACTGATTGGGTTTTACCTGGTCTGGCAGCACCTAGTGCTGGGCATGGTGATTTTTCTCATTAGCCAGCTCTTTTTTAATACGGCTGCCAATATTCAGCTATATCCCCACAGCCAGGAGCCGATTCGACCATTTCCGATGCCCGCTCGCTGGCCCGTCTTGGTAGCCAATGGTATTGCCCTCAGCCTGATTACCCTATGGCAAGCCAATTATCTGCGTCAGCTCACATCCGCCCTTTGGCTAGGCATGGTGGTCATTTACTTGGTAGTCAAGTACTGGGTGGCTACCAACACAGCCGCAACGGCAGATGGGGGCGAAAGTCCATAGTTTGTCCCTGAATTTCGCCATCAAACCCTAGCTCCATTAGCGGTTTGTCCCCTGGCAAGAACTCAATGCCGTCGGTCTGTTCAACGGTTTTAACTAATACGTCGGATGGGGCCGCGTTGCACCCAATTACACTTAAGCGAGTCACCATTTGCAGGCCATGGCCATGGTTTGGGGCGCTGCCCTTAGGTTTGCCAAACTCTAGATAGAACATAAAGGGCTCTGCTAGAACGTCAGAATTTTGCCCAACCCAGACACACAGTGGCTTTGGTAAATAGCTAGGACTGTAGCGCCAACCAGGAAACGGAGGCTGCCCAGACGGTGTAGTCGTTGGCCGCAGACAAACACCAAAGGGAGATGCCTCTGGTTGTTGGCTACGGTGCCACAGCACCGATAAATCAGATGTTTGAGACTCCTTGGCATCAGCGACCCACAGCAGTTCCAGCATCACGTTTTGAAAGAAAAACCGTCGGTTTGCGGTTCCCTGTCCTGGGTGGGTGTTGGGGGTGCCTTCCACCAGGCCAAACTCCACCAGTTTGTTGGCTTCAGGAGCCCCCACCTGGGTCAAAATAAAGACGTGATCCAATTCAAACTGCTTGTTCATAACGGGTTTTGACAATTAGTGGACCATTGCTGCAAAGAGCTAGCAAAATCACCCCTTGTTTACGGTAGCAGGGGTGGTTTTGTTTTTAGGTGAGGAAGAGATGTCAATTGGCCTAGTCAGGCAGTAGTCTACTACTAGACACACGGCCAAATTAACGCAAGAGTCAGCAGTGGAAAAAACGACCTACCACGATACTTTTTTTGACCAGCTTTTCATTCGTCTGTTTGCCTACAAGATGTCCAATGCCGTCGGTGAACGTAGTAACCAATCGGGCTACGACGGCTTTGTTGAACTTTCGCAAAAGATTATGCGCGGGCGAAATTCTCAACAGCAGCAGCAGCTGGTGGCTGTGGTTCTACAGTCATTAGTGCCAGCTCCCGTACTCTGGGGGATTCGGACATTTTTCTCCCCTACCCAGCTGGTATGTGAACTCAATGCCTGGTTTGCCACCCAGCTGTTTGAATGGTTGGTGGGTCCCTGTGAAGTAAAGTCTGTCGAAATTACCACAGCGTCAGGTCAAACCCGCCAACAGAACAGTAATGTCCACATCAAAAAGTGTCGTTATTTAGAACAAAGTGGCTGTGTCGGCATGTGCATCAATATGTGCAAGCTGCCCACCCAGCAGTTTTTTACTGAAAAATTTGGTATTCCCCTCACCATGACCCCAGATTTTGATGACCTCAGCTGCGATATGGTATTTGGGCAAGTGCCACCGCCCCTAGAAACAGAAGACGCTTACCAGCAACCCTGTTTGCACGACTGTGCGGTAACCAGTGATGCCCCGGCCTGCCCCAAGGTGCGGACCTGAGGCAGCAGTAAGCCCATTATTACAACGGTGTATTATCACGGGCTTTTTATTAGGGTCGCTGTAGCC
>CALBPH010000820.1 GCA_937899365.1 uncultured Leptolyngbya sp. | reverse complement strand
TTTTTTGCCGCTGTGGGGAATGCCTTTGCCTACCCCTTCTAGGTGATCCACAATGGAATTGCTGTGGGGCAGCATGGCAGAAATGGCCTTACCCGCATCGACCACACTGCCGCCACCAATGCCGACTACGGCCTGAATTCCTTCTGCTCTATAGGTTTTACACGTGTCATTAATGAATGTGGCCGTGGGCTCTCCGGTACAGCGGACGATCTCATAGGTCAACCCATATTCTTGGAGACTCGCTTCAATGGAGGCCAGCTTGCCGGTCTTTTGTAGCGACTGCCCACCAATAACCAAGAGCAGCCGCGTTAGCCCTCTCTCCCGTAGCCAGGTTGGCGTCAGCTGTCGTTTTCCGGCCCCAAAGTAAATGGGAGGAACCTTGGCAAAGCTAAAGTCTGCAAATATCACAGGTGTTCTAGGGGGCGATAACGGTGTAAGCCTTACCTTGCCGGGGCTGTGCCATCCAGGGAGCCACAGTTTCGCGCCAGGTCAGGTAGTGGGCAGTTTGTTTATGGGCAGCCACACCCTCTGCCGTTTCGTAGGCTTCGTAGAGCATAAACTTAGTTGGTTCATCTGGGTCCTGTAGAAAATCGAACCTGATGTTGGCCGGTTCTTGCACAGAGCCAATGTGGTTTGCCTTGGTTGCGGCAATAAAGTCATCCACATGGTCTGGTTTTACAAATACATGGACGCAGGTGACAAGCATAGGGTCTTTTTCTTGATACCGACATTAGCGTATCGAGTTCCCTGGATAGCCGTCACTAGGTGCAACAAAAGTTGCGAAAACTTACTGGGTGAGGGATGGACCCTAAAACTTTATAACGGTGGCGTTTTTGGCTGCGGGAGGAGCGGTACGATTGGCAAGCACTCCCATCACTGGTTTTCATGGCGTCCCAACTTACCCTCAACCTGGTTCAAGGTTCGGTTCAGTTTAGTTTTTCTGTCGCCGCGGCTCAGGAGCTAAAAGACTCATTGGCTGGCCTAATTCAAACCCTTAAGACTAAGTCTGCCGCTACGGTGGGTGCTGGTAGACCCCAGCCGGTGAAACCAACGGAGTATCGCCATACGGGGGATGTATTCTTAGAAATTTTCTGTAACCCCAATATTTGGCCCAGCCCGTTTGCGGCCAAGCTGTTGATTACGGTGCGGGATGACCGCATGCGTTTAACCACCGAAGCAGAGCTAACGCGCATCCTTGAAGATGTGAGTGTTTATTTAGAGACGAATAGCTGATTTTGCTTAGCTACCCACTAGGGTAAATGCGGCCCAGTTAACCGGAGCGGGATAGATGTCGAGCATCGACAGCATGGCCTGTCGCAATGCCTGGGCATTGTCTTTGCCAGCTAGACGCTGTTGGTAAAAATTTAACATCATGGCGGAGGTGGCTTCGTCGGGCACCTGCCAAAGAGACACCATCACACTGGGGACTCCTGCTGCCAAAAATGAGCGTGATAGACCAACCACTCCGTCTCCGGTAATGCGGCCTCTGCCCGTATCGCAGGCACTGAGCACGACGAGATCAGCGCTGAGCTGACTCTCTAAAATTTCTGCCGCCGTTAGAAACCCGTCGCCTTCAGGGCCGGGGCTGTCGCTGGCAATGGGGGCTAGGGCTAAGGACCCCTCTAACGGATTGGCTTCATTAAAAAAGCCGTGGGTAGCCAGGTGAATTAGCTGAGCTGAGGCTAGCGCTTGCTGAATTTCTGGCTCGGTTGCTCTCTTCCCAATGATTGCCGTAGTGTTCAACAGATTGGCAATGCGCTCGGCCTCAGCTCGGGCGTAGGGCAGGGGCTGCAGGTTGGCGGGCATCGGCGACGGATCGCCAACAATTAGCACGTCATCGGTTTCAGAAAGATCGTTTTGGGGTGGTCGCGCTGTCGTTTGTAGGACTTGGATGGCGGGGGCTGTCAAAATGGTGTGGTGTTCGATTAGGTAGCTGTCATCTTCGGCCTGGAGTGCCGGAAATGGCACTAGAAACAGCTGCTCTTGGGGCACAAAAATCACCCGCGCATTTGGATCGTTGGGCAGTAGGTCGGCAATTGGCTGGATGAGGAGCTGATGTAACTCTTGCCAGTGCTGACGTTGTTGCAGCACGGGGGCAAAGGCTGAGGTGCTAATTTTACGGACTTCGCTGAGGGGAATGACCGGATTGGGTAGAACAAAGTCAGGGTGGCTGACGGTAACGGTGCGGGCACGTGGATCGACGGCAATCACCTCATAGGGGGCCCAATCCGGGGGCTCGCCGTTGCGCCGGACCTGATCGCCTGGGCCAATGGCTAGGGAGCGCAGGCTCGGTTGATTGCCGACTGCTCCGCGTACACCGCTGCGATCGCGACTTGTTTTAACCAAGTCCGCGATAGAAACATCTTTGTCCTTTAGATCCACCTGACGGAATGTTATGTCCCCAGCGGGCTGCACCACCCAGATGTAAAGACTTTCCGCCGTGCCCCGCTGTTTGCCCTGCACCTTAAAACTGGCATCAGGGACTAGGGTATATTCCACCAGGGTGGCCTGTTGGGCTTGGGCAATGGTTTGAATATCTGCAAGGGTGAGCCGAGTGTTAGGGAGGTTGGTTGAGCGCTGGGCCAGGAGTTCTACAAACGCCTGTGCTCGTCCCCGCTCCGCCACTTCTAGGGCCTCTTCTGGTTTGTTTTGGGCCACCAAAATCTGTTGCAGCAAATTGTAGGTGAGCACATGGGTATCAAACAGGGAAATGTTGTACTGGTCTTGGCTTGGGCGTAGTGCTTCTAGGGTGTTAATGGCGGAACGTAGGGTGGCTTCGGCCTGGTCTAGCTGGTTGGCACCAAATCGGGCATGGCCCAGGTTGTTAAGGGTGCGTCCCTGACGGCGAGGGTCGTCAATATTGGCCGAAAGGTCAACGCTGCGAGCATGTAGCGCGATGGCCCGCTCATAGTCATTGCGATCTTCATAGGCTAGGCCGAGCCCGCTGAGGGCGTCAATTTCTAAGCCGGTGTTACCCACGGCTTCTGCTAGGGCGAGGCTTTGGTTATAGTGCTCAATGGCTCTGTTCAACTGGTTTTGAGCGTGGTAAGCCGTACCTAAATTATTTAGGGCATAGCCAATGCGCAAGTTGTCATTGAGGGATTTGGCCAGGGCTAAACTTTTCTGATAGAGGTTGATGGCCTCATCGTATTCACCTTCGGTGGCATAAGTGGCGCCGAGATTGTTGAGGGCCGCACTTTCTTGCCGCTGATTTTGCAGATTTTTTGCAATCTCTAGGCTGTTTTGGTGAAACTCAATGGCCTGGTCAAAATCCCCCAAGGATTCATGGGCGTTACCCAGCAGCCCCAAGACCCGCGACTCGCCTAGCTGATCGCCCTGGGTCTGCATCAGGGTGAGGGCCTGTTGGTAGGTGGCGATCGCATCCAAATATTGTCCCAGGGCGCGCTGGGCAATGCCCTGATTGCCCAGGGACTGGGCCTGGAGCTGGGCGGCCATGGCGGCATTGTCTATTTGCTGGGCTGTGGCTAGCGCCTGGCTAGCCCAGGTAACGGCGGCTCGATTTTGCCCCAGGGCCAGGTGGGCGGCGGCAAGACCGTTGAGGGTGGCGGCTTGATCGGTGGGGCGATGGTACAGGTCGAGGGCCTGCTGCCAGGTTGCGATCGCAGCCTCGTAGTTGTGGTCACCATACTGTTGCCGTCCCTGGGCAAAGAGGTCAGCCGGGCTTTGGGCAAAGGTCCTGCCACTATAAACGCTGCTCAATAATAATCCTAGCAACAGCGCCAGCCATAGCCGCACAGGTCGCTTTAGCCACCGAGGCCACTCTCTTTTAGCCAAAGTGGTCATGGTTTCAGGCTCACCGTGTCTGCCGGAGCTTCGTCTACTGGAGCGTCTACTGACTGGCTATCCCACGGGTGCCTGACACTGTCTACGGATAGCGCCTCAGGAGCCTCATTGGGGGCAACACTTTGCTGGTTGTCAGGGCTATTTTCCTCTAGACAATCCCCCGACAGTCTGGTCACACCGTTCTCCTCGGTGAGTTCATCCGCATCGCAGTCCTCGGTTGCCCCCCGCAGGGCCAGGAGATTGTCAGGCGTGTTTGTGGCCACGGCCTCTTCCTCGGTTTCATCTTCCAAGTTATCCGTATCGGCGGTGGAGAATTCTGGACTGGTGGGGCTGGTGGGCTGTGGTCCCGGTGTCTGTGGCACCGGCGTCTGTGGTACCCCAGCTACCGGGACTGGCGGCTCAGGTCCCACTGGAATGTCAGGTACAAAGGGTTCATTAAAAAAGGCCGTGGCTAAGCTGCCATCTCCCGTGAGCTGGGCAATGGCTCCATTGGTGCCACTGGCGTCGGTGGGAAAGTCTGCGGCGGCAAATAGCGGTGTAAATCCGCTGACGGTTGCCTGAAACCCGGACATTGCAGGATTGATGGTGATGGTGACATTCTCCGCATTGGGGCCGACAAAAAATGGAGTTGATGACACAACCCCTGTGCCTTCGATGTCGTAATCCTCATTGCTGGCGGTCATACCCGCCGCCCCATGGCGAATGCGAATGCGACCATTGCCTGCATCGGGACTGGCGGCAATGCTGGCTGGAATCAGAATCTGGATCTGTTCATTTAAGTCAATCTGGCTAAAGGCATCAGGATCTGCTGCCTGTAAAAAGGCAATCAGCTCGGCATCTTCCATCGGGTCGAGGGTAATTCTGACCGATGCTTCAAACGTGTCGGTGGCTTGAAAGAGACCGGCAGCAGAAATGTCTACTCCACCGCTACCGGCAGAGATTGTCTCCACAATGGTATTTCCCTCTGTTGAGGTGAGAACGCCCTGGCTAGGGATTTGAAAGCCCCCGCCCGCATTGAGCTGCCTGGCGGTAATCTCACTGCCCGTAATCACAATGTTGCCGCTGTAGGGAGCGCGGGTATTGACATTGCCATTGAGGGTCACCGCCCCAGGTGCTGTCAAAATCACCGAGCCGCCATCTATTTCAAAATCGTTACTCTCGGTACTAATCTCGCCGTTGACGGTAATGCTGGCGGGGGTGGTCCCCATGGCCGTTTCCACAAAATCAGTATTTAGATCGGGCTGGTTGAGCTGGGGCAGGTGCGCCATGTTTTGCAGGGTGGTTTCCCCGGCCCGCAAAATCAAGGCCGGTGTGGTGGCCAGCAGCGATTCGTCGGCGATGAGTGTGGGTTCGGGCAGCACATTGTCTATTAGGGCAACCGAATTGCCATTGGATAAGGTTTGCCTGACCAGACCGATACCCAGCGTGTAGTCACCATCCGCTGGGATATTGGTGGCAAATGATTGGAGTCCGGTGGCGGCATCAGACCCTGAAAAGAACCCAATTCGGGGAAAGTTTTCAAAACTATCAGGATTTGAGACCAGCCCCAAATCGTTGCTGTCTGCTAACTGGGCGGTTGTTACCCCG
>CALBPH010000819.1 GCA_937899365.1 uncultured Leptolyngbya sp. | reverse complement strand
AGCTAACTGTGAGCTAATCCTGAGCTAATTTTGCCGTCAAATATGGCAATTTAGCTGTCTAAAACTGCTTTCTCTGCAAATCAGTTTGACCGCTGTAAGTATTGCTGTAACGCTTGTTTCTAAACGGAGAGGGGGGGATTCGAACCCCCGATGAACCGAAGCCCATAATAGATTTCGAATCTACCGCATTCAACCACTCTGCCACCTCTCCACGGGCTTATTAAAGTAAGCCACTACCTAAATTTTTAGGCTTGTTTATTCTACACTGAGGCGCACATTTCAGGCTTATCTTGTTCGACTTCGGCGGATTAGCCAAATGGTGGTGATGCCATAAAAACCGTAGAGTGCGACTACGAGCCAGGCTGAGATGTTTTGGAACTCTAGCTGGTGACCTGGCAGTTGGTTAAACAGGTTGACTAGTATGATCAATAGCTGCACTGGAATTGCCAATAGCCATGCGATCGCACTTCCCGCTAGTGGCCAAATCAAACTCGCGATGGCGCTAATAAATCCACCTAGACTCACTACTGTAACCAGAGGCGTAGCAATAGTATTTAAAATAATGCTGTAGGAGGGGATGCTGCCAAAGTGGTAAAGCTGGAGCGGCAGCGTCCAAAGATAAGCAGCGATAGGGACAGATAGTAGAGTTGCGATCGCACTTGGCATCCAATCCAGGCGTTTGGCCAGAGCTGTGGCCGTAACCATAAGTCCCAGCGTGGCTGCCACACTTAGCTGAAAGCCAATATCCCAAATCCAACGTGGGTTCCAAACCAATAATAAAAACGCTGCTAAACCCAAACAAGATAAAGGTTTTACTTTCCTGTCCAGCGCCAGCGCCAGCATGGCTCCAAAGCCCATGACGGCTGCCCGCATCACGCTAGGCTGTAATCCAGTTAACCCGACATATACAATCAGGGCGATACTTCCACCAATGGCTTGGGTCCGAGCCGGTTGCCAATTGAGTGCCGATAATACCAATCCCAGCACCAGGGCAACATGGAAGCCAGACGCTGCCAGTGTATGGGCTAACCCCGCTTCAATAAATGCATCGCGCAGCTCGTAGGGTAAATCTACCGCTCGCCGTCCCAACACCATGGCACTCACCAATGCCCCGTTGTCACCAAGCCAACGACCCTGAGCCGTAACAATTCGCTGCCGCACCTGCCATAGCCCCGGCTGAGATGTCTCAGTATTGGGCAGCTTATCTATATATTTAGCGCTAAGTCCAGCAAAGCTACCTTGTTTTGCTAAATATGCCTTAAAGTCAAATTCCCCTGGGGCATTCGTGGTACTAGGCTCATAGAGTCGTCCGGTTACGCCGACTACCTGCCCCGGATATAGGTTTTCTGTTTTTTCTAATGGAGCTGTTACGTACAGTTTGCCGCTAACAGGTTTTCGGCTAACAAAGTCTGCATCCTTAGCGCGATTTTGGAGTCCATGGGTATCGAGCCAAAACTTCCCCTTGCCACTGCGATTTACCTGAGGCAATGAGATAACTTCTCCGTAAGCACTATAGCTGCCCGGAGTATACCGACTGACGTCATCAATTGCGGGTTGAGGTATGCGCCATAGACAATAGGCTGCACCCACTAGGCCAATAATTCCACCCAATAGCCATTGACGTCCCGTCGGTCCTAATCGCCAATGCTTGGGGATCCAAATGCTACAGCCCAGTCCAATGACTAAAAGACCGTAGCTGGCAATTGGTTGGTTTAAATCACCAATGCCAATGCCCGTGGACAACAGACCTAGAATATAACCAAGACAGACAACAAGCGGACCCCAGGACGTCATGAGAACTCGTTAAGGTAGACACCAAAAACGCTGCCCCAGTTAAGAAGCAGCGTCTTCAGTTATCGTTCCCGAGTAGTGCCTGGTTAGGGAGATCGGTCTTTAAATTGACAGTCCCAACTTTAGACCCAGCGCTGCATGTACCACCATCAGAGCCAAAGCCGCTGTACCAATATAGGCATGGGCACTTCTCAATGAGTCTTGACCACCCCCAAACTTACTCAAGGAAATAGCGCCATTAAGACCCAGTAGACCCAGCACGGCTGAACCGGTCCAAAAGTGGGGGCTTTCTATAATGGGTTGTCCCTGCATTACCAAGGACAAAAGACCGCCCGAGTAACCCATGGCAATAAACGTGGTCATCCACAGGGCAACTTTCTTATGAAATTTGCGTACGGGCATAGAGCCCATGGTTGCTTCCGGGTCGTTACCTGTTCGAATCTTCCACCCAGCGATGGCGGCACTGCTACCCATGGCAAAAATAACAATGCCCATCATGGCTGGATGTCCCCAGTGGGTGATGGGTTCGGGTAAACCAAACTGGGCAAACCAGCTGGCAATCGGTTCTAAATATGCTCTTAAACTAGAAGCCACAACAAATAAATATCCCTAACGCGTATATCGTCGCCTTCATTCTATGCAGGGACGTTCAGGTGTAGCAATAGATGCCCCCCTACGAGTCACCTAACTTAATTAGACCCATGCAATATTTGTAGGCGTGCTCAATTTTACGTTGAATCGTTTCCACCTTTTCTTTGAGGCCTTTTTTTCGTCGATCATTATAGAGTTGGATATCAAAATGATTTTCAACCGGGGCTAACGAAATGTAGCTGGCCAACAGACCAAAGGATGTTGTTCTGGAATAAATTAGATGGTCGCAGCTAGTGAGCAAAAATAGATCTAGTAACGCTTCAATGGCATGTTCCTTTAAATCAGGGCAGGTTTTATTCCCATGGGCTTTCACCCCTGGGGCGGGTAGCCATTTGTCCACCATTGAAACGTTTGGATAGAGACGGCTAATTTCAGTTTCTACATCACGGTTATCAGTAGCTAGAAAGATTCGGGCATTTGGATAACGTTCTACATGGTGAGCCAGTGCCCGTTTGTACCATGAGTAACTGATGGCTTTATCTGACTGTCTGATATGGATGCCAATTGTGGGCTGATCGGCAAAATTTTGACGTCTAAAAGACTCTATACGCTCCTGAATAGTGGGTGTTAAACGTAGGTGCTGATGAAAGGTCTCCCTAAAGATTATTCCTTTTGGAGTGTTTTTGAAGTGTCTATACTCATCTGAAAAAACCGAGCGAAGGCGATCAATTTCTTCGGTATAACCGGTACCAATGACAATGTCCTCAGAGTAGGTCAGGTTTCTAACGTCGTAGGCATACTTTCTGAGGACCGCTTGCCCCATGGTGTCGAGTAAGCCTACATCTTTAGCGATCACTTGGCTGATGGATTCATCCATACGTCCTTGCCAAAGATTTGGATAGATTGATGCAGACTCAGGGATGGTTTCTATAAAAGGTGTATTTTTTATCTCAAATAGATCAAAAAATACGTTCTCACCATCACTGGAGTAATAGCGGTCTCGCCAATCAACAGCCAAAACTCGACCGCTTATGCGGGCATAGAGTATGGCGGTCACCAAGGCAAAAATCCGATTTCCTAAGCCTGCAGTCCCCTTGACTAGTAAGTATTTATCCATGACGTAGAACTTTTAGATGCCGTTACTGTGGCTGTAGGAGTGGAAAACCTAGGCGTTCTCTCTGCTCTAGATAAACCTGTGCCACTTTGCGAGCTAGGTTTCTAACCTGGCGAATATACCGGGTCCGCTCAGTTACAGAAATGACTCCCCTCGCGTCTAACAGGTTAAAAGTATGGGAGCACTTGAGGACAAAATCGTAGGCGGGCAATACCAATTCTTTATCCAGTAGCTGTTGCGCTTCGTTTTGATACAGCGTGAATAGATTAAAGAGGAGCTCTGGATTAGAGGCTTCAAAGTTATAGGTAGAGCATTCGATTTCACCTTGCATATGGACATCGCCATAGGTAACGCGATCGTTCCATTGGATTTTTGCGATCGCATCCACCTCTTGCAAATACATCGTTAACCGCTCTAGGCCGTAGGTAATCTCAATGGACACCGGCTTACAATCCAACCCACCACACTGCTGGAAATAAGTGAACTGAGTCACCTCCATGCCATCCAACCATACCTCCCAGCCGACGCCCCAAGCGCCCACCGCAGCATCCTCCCAATTATCCTCCACAAACCGGATGTCATGGTCTTCTGGTTTGATCCCCAATGCCCTTAAGGACTCTTAATATAGATCTTGAATATTGCTAGGAGAGGGCTTAATCAGCACCTGATACTGATAGTAGTGCTGATAACGGTTGGGATTTTCCCCATATCGACCATCTGCCGGTCGACGGCAAGGCTCAACATAGGCAACTGACCAAGGTTCTGGCCCGATTGCCCTCAAAAATGTATGAGGACTTTTAGTACCAGCCCCCTTTTCAGTGTCATAGGGCTGAACAACCAAACATCCTTCTGCCGCCCAAAATCCGTGCAGCGTGGCAATGACAGACTGAAAATTCACTGCGCTTTCCTCTACATATATATGTATGACCGTCACATTCTCCTCCGAAGTGAGGAAAAAGCGCTAGTACCTTGGCAGAATCCCTCAAGCCATTGCAAACATCCAATGGCTTGCAGCAAATAAAAACCTTATTAACCCCTATTGCCCGAGAACCAATGATCCCAACGCGGCAGCAACCAGGCACTGTATAAAAGAAGACAAAAAAATGTGGGCTAAAAACCAGGCAAAAACCGACTTATCGCCTGAAAGCCTTTATCCGCAACGGATTGAGGAGTCAAAAATAAATTGGCCAAAGGTGTTGACTTCGTCCTAGCAGGTCGCTATATTAGTAAAGCGCTCGAGAGGGGAGCGGTTAACACCGACCCTAACAGACGCGGAACCTAGACAGTTAAATAGTTTGAGATTCTAGACGAAATCCTGTTAATTTCTTTAAGTTTGAAATTGGTTAAACCTTATCACGAGGAAGCGACTAATGTCAAACGACCGGATACTTAGATAACACTGAGTGTCAGGTCAATACTTGACTAATCAATTGTTGATGCTTTCTTTCAATTAGATTGTGTTGATAATTACCATGGAGAGTTTGATCCTGGCTCAGGATGAACGCTGGCGGCGTGCTTAACACATGC
>CALBPH010000818.1 GCA_937899365.1 uncultured Leptolyngbya sp. | reverse complement strand
GACGAAGACTCGATTCGTGCTGCCGTCCACCTGGTGGATTATGGTCCTAGGGCTGGTGTCCACGGTGGTGACATTGTTGTGCAAGTTGATCTGAAGGCTCTCCTAAAGAGTAAAGAATCCCTGACAGGAGCCTACCTCTCTGGACGACAGGGTATTGATACACCAGCTGAACGCCGGGCAGGCAATAAGCGTAAGCTTCTAATCCGCAATGCCCATCGCAACAACCTACAGACTATTGATGTAGACATTCCCCTGGGCAAGTTTGTCTGCATTACTGGCGTATCTGGCTCGGGTAAATCTACTCTAATTAATGAGCTGTTGTACCCGGCACTCCAGCACAACTTTGGTAGCAAAGTGCCTGAACCTAATGAGATGGACCCGATCAAGGGGCTTAAGGCTTTGGACAAGGCCATCGTTATCGATCAGTCCCCCATTGGCCGTACCCCCCGTTCAAACCCCGCTACCTACACCGGGGTATTCGACGTTATCCGTGACTTGTTCTCTGAAACTATCGAAGCTAAGGCGAGAGGTTACAAGCGTGGTCAGTTCTCTTTTAATGTCAAAGGTGGTCGCTGTGAGGCCTGCGGCGGCCAGGGTGTGAATGTCATTGCTATGAACTTTCTCCCTGATGTGTATGTGCAGTGTGAGGTGTGTAAAGGAGCGCGCTATAACCGCGAGACGCTGCAGGTGAAGTACAAAGGCAAAACTATCTCCGACGTGCTTAATATGACCGCCGAAGAGGCCCTGCACTTTTTTGAGAATATTCACAAGGCCGCAACAAGACTACAGACCATGGTGGATGTAGGTCTGGGCTATATTCGTCTGGGGCAGACGGCCCCCACCCTGTCTGGGGGCGAGGCTCAACGCATGAAGCTCGCGTCCGAACTGGCCCGACGGTCTACGGGTAAGACCATGTATTTAATTGATGAGCCAACAACCGGACTCTCTTTCTATGACGTTCATAAGCTATTGGATGTGGTGCAACGTCTAGTGGATAAGGGAAATTCGGTGGTGATGATTGAGCACAACCTGGATGTAATTCGCTGCTGTGATTGGATTATTGATCTGGGACCTGAGGGGGGAGATCGCGGTGGGCAAATTATTGCTGAAGGCACCCCAGAAGAGGTAGCCCAGGTAGAAAATTCCTACACTGGCCACTATCTAAAGCACGTGCTAAAGCAACATCCTGCGAGCAAGCATGACTAGTCGATGTTGCAGCTCCTTTAAGATAGAAAAACGAGAGTTAGCATCCTTGGATATGCCCCCAAACCCACATTTTCGAGGCTTTTAGCCTGGTCTCCCTCAGGAGATAGCCCAAGGGCAGTCAAGAAAGGGGGACGCAAGGGGGCTCGGTATCTGAAACATAATCATGAAATACTTATATTTTCTTTATTATGTGTAGGTTTCACGGGGCCATTATTCAGGATATTCTCTTATAGAAGTATTCTGGCTTTCGTATTTCGAAACGTGAAGGATGCTTTAGCCAAAGCCAATTCGGTGATTAAATTTGGCTGACGGGGGAGCGTTTTTATTTAAGTAGACTGTTACTTTGTCTTTAACTAAGAGAGAGTTGGCGGCGCGTTATTCATTGTGATGAAGTGCCCTAGGGTAGATGAGATTAGTGCATGACGACCTGCTATCTTTCCTAGTGACATTGTCTCTACTCTGAGTAACAGTTTTGACTTTAATGCATCTATTAAGGGAAGTTCTCCCATAGCTGAATAACATGATCAATATAACGACAGTTGGCGACTCAGTTACTCAAGCTGAGAGTGGGCGTGATTCTTATCGAGCTGACCTATGGGATCTGCTTATAGACGCCGGGTATGACATTGATTTCGTTGGTTCAGAAAATAAAACTAAAGATAATACTGATTTCCCAGACAGTAGCTTTGACCCCGATCATGAGGGCCATTGGGGCTGGCGCACTGATGAAATTAATAATGGTAGAAGCGGTGAAGGCAGTTTATCGGACTGGTTGACTGGATATACCCCCGATATTGCCCTTATTCATTTAGGCACAAACGATTTATTTCAAAATCAGTCCGCAGAGAGTACGATTGACGATCTCAGCGAGACTATCAATATTCTCAGACAAGATAACCCCGATGTTGTTATTTTTGTTGCTGAGCTGATCCCCACAACCGATAGTGTTAGGAACCAGAGGATAGATGAGTTTAATGCTCAGCTACCGGCAC
>CALBPH010000817.1 GCA_937899365.1 uncultured Leptolyngbya sp. | reverse complement strand
AATGGCGAACGTAGTGTAATCTCAGATGGGGGTGACGCTGACGGGCCCGATCAAGCTAATAAGTGACGTCAACCTATCTGAGGCGGGCCGCAAATAGCAGCACTGGCAGTACGGTTAGCTCCTGGTGACCCATCTCAACACAGCGATCGATGCCGGTTTGGATCAGGGGATCGCTGAGTTCTAAAAAGCAGGGAATTACTGGGCGGCTGGCGTCATAATTTTGAAACTGATGGGCAAAATCGAGAAATGCCTGACGCCCATTAGCATCACGGGTGCCATGGCCCAAGAGTAGAAGCGGGTTAGATTGACTCATGTCGATATCATGGCCTCCGGGCAATCCAGAGAGATAAAGGACAGTTGTTACGGTAACATCTCACTCAAGTTGTTAAGCAAAATGTTATTTAACCTAAAGACCCTGAGCGTTTTCCAATAATTTTTTGTACAAAATGCCAATTCCCACCCTTGTTATTGCTGGCACCCACAGTGGCGTGGGTAAAACGTCCATCGCCATTGGTTTAATGCGTGCTTTTTCTAACCGGGGCCTGCGGGTACAGCCGTTTAAGGTGGGGCCAGATTTTATTGATCCGAGTCACCACCAGCGGGCCACGGGTCGGGTATCCCACAATCTGGACGGTTGGATGCTAAATCAAGACCAGAATCGTCAGATATTTGACCAGGCTTGCCAGGGGGCGGATCTGGCCATTGTTGAAGGGGTGATGGGGCTGTTTGATGGCTATGGTGCAGAGTCCGAGGCGGGGAGCACCGCTGAGATGGCTAAGTGGCTGGGGGCGTCGGTCATCCTGGTGATCAATGCCCGCGCCTTGGGCCGCAGTGCAGCGGCTCTGATTTCGGGTTACTACCAGTTTGAGCCAGACCTGACATTAGCGGGGGTAATCTGCAATCAAATTGGCAGTGCGTCACACCTTGAGCGTATTTGTTCAGCGGTGAAACACTCTATTCAGGTGCCTGTTCTAGGGGGAATTCCTCGCACTGAACCGGTGAGAATTCCAGAACGTCACTTGGGACTATGGCGAGCCACAGAGCATGAGGTGGCTGAAACCGACTACCTGGATGCTCTGGCAAAGCTGGTGACAGACAATCTGGATTTGGAAGAATTAATTAAACTTGCACAAGTGGGGCAAGGGACACCCTCTGCTAGGTGGGCAGCAAACAGCTCAGTACCCTTAACACATTCTCCTAAGGTCCGTATTGGTATTGCCCAGGATCAGGCATTTTGTTTTTACTATGCGGTCAATCTCAGCCTGTTAGAACAAGCAGGGGCAGAACTGGTTCCGTTTTCGCCGTTGACGGATGCGTTGCCTGAGAACTTAGATGGGCTTTATATCGGTGGGGGTTACCCTGAACTTTATGGGCAACAGCTATCGGAAAATGAAGGGGTGCGGGATGCGATCGCAAACTTCTGCCGCTCTGGTCGTCCGGTCTATGCAGAATGTGGTGGCCTCATGTATCTCTCCCAGGGTCTGTTGACCCAACAGACCTATCCCTTTGTCGGCATTCTCCCCTTTTGGACAAAAATGGGAAAGCGGGTCAAGCTAGGCTATCGCCAGGTGGACATGGTTGGCTCCTATGGCGGCTTTCCTCAGCAAAGCGCCCGCGGCCATCGGTTTCATTATTCAGATATTGTCGATGCTCAAGGTAACCTGCTGGAAATCTATCCAATGTCTCCTGAACAGAATTATAAGAAGCAACTACAGTTTAATTACAAACTAACAGGCTGGAATAACTACCAAATTTTTGAAGGATATCAGGTATGTAATGTCCTGGCTAGCTACGTTCATTTGCACTTTGGTAGCAATCCCACATTTGCCCAACAGTTTGTTCAATTCTGTCGAGCATTTTAGCTACGGTCTCATACGTAATGATCTTGCACATTATGACCATTATCTCTCAGCTTTCTCAGGCATTCTCAGAAATTATTTAAACAATCTTCAGTTTTTAGTCAGATAGGATTCAGACATCGCTGGCATTCTTGTAACCAAGATACTTTGATTTAGATAAGGTATTTGCTATAGCCAAGTAAGCGTTGAACAGCTGTTGTCATATGCAACGGTTGTCAGCTGTCGGCTTGAATTTCTATGGATTTTACGTAATTGCTGATTTTTTAATTTAAAGAGAATTTTTATGGTGAAAACTGAAGTTGTTGTCATTGCATACTTAAATCTTAAAATCCCCTACAGTGAGGCTGAAATGTTAGTTTCACAATGGTATGAGCGTTATCCACAGTATGACTATCAAACATTAGCTCAGTGGATTTTAGCTGGTGATGTGAGTTCTGCTAACGGTAAGCTCACGTTAGCTCCTTATGTTGATCCAGACGATTTGAATCATCTTGTGGTTAAGATGCAAGGTGCAGGCGGGATTGCCATTGAAGACCGTCGATATAATTTTAAGACTTATCCAAAGTGCTTTGTTGGGTCTGAAGTTGTTCAGTGGCTTATGGCCAACGTTGATCTAACTCAAACGGAGGCTATACGCGTGGGACAACGCATGTTGCAAAAAGGCATTATTCAGCATGTTGTTAATGAGCAAGATTTTAAGGATGATTATTTGTTCTATCGTTTTTACTAGGGCAACCTATCTCTTGCTAGGAAGGGTATTGGGGTGGGTTTCTCGCTATCGCTAGTGATCTAGACCCACCCCGTCTTTTCGGTATCTTTTCCCTCTTGGGAGAGATCGACAAGTTCTAAGTCTTTCGCCCTAACCAAAAGTTCCTATGTGAACGGCAAGGCAAGGCTTAGGTGGCTCCGGCCATCGCTTGAGTAATGGTCTCCTTGTCTAGATCAGTTCCAATTACTACCAGCTGAGTCTGCCGAGATTCACCTGCCTGCCAAAGGCGGTCATAAAAGTGATCAAATCGCTGACCTACCCCCTGTAAAACCAATCGCATTGCTTTATCTGGTACGGCAACAATTCCTTTGACGCGATAAATTTCTTGCTGCTGTACCAGTGCTTGCAGACGCCTTACTAGAACATTGGGTTCAAATGCTTTATCTAGCTCAACATAAACCGACTTAATGTTGTCATCATGGTCATGCTCTTCTTCATGATCATGATGGCTATGACGACTATCCAGATTATCTTCAACGGCAGCGTTAAAGCCTAGCAAAATGTCCGGACTGATTTTACCTTGCTGACAGGAAACAATTTTAATACCAGTGGGTGACTGCTGTTTTAGCCATTTTTGCACCCGCACACTGCTTTTCTCTGACATTACGTCAGTCTTTGTTAGCAACACCATATCGGCACAGGCCAACTGATCTTCAAATAGTTCCTCAATTGGTGTCTCGTGGTCTAGCGAATCATCGGCCTGTCGCTGTGCTTCTAGGGCATCGAGATCGCCAACAATGTGTCCATTAGCTAAGGCATCACCATCTACCACGGTCACTACACCATCCACAGTCGCTCCCGTGCGGATTTCAGGCCAGCGAAACGCTTGCACCAGTGGTTTTGGCAGAGCTAATCCTGACGTTTCAATGACAATACAATCAATGTCTTCCCGTCGTTTTAGCAGCGTCTGCATAGTCGGCAAAAACTCTTCTTGAACGGTACAACACAGACAGCCATTGGCCAACTCTAGAATGTTGATACCAGGCGTCTCATCCTCATCACAAACTTGACAAGATTTGAGAATTTCACCGTCAATGCCAACTTCGCCAAACTCATTGACTATCACAGCAATACGTCGTCCTTGGTTATTTTGTAACAGATGACGAACCAGCGTAGTTTTACCCGATCCTAAGAAACCGGTGACTACGGTAACAGGAATTTTGTGCATGATTTTCTTTAGATTTGTTCTTATGGTGAGCTTGCAAATTTAAGCTAGGGAATCGATTCTATTAGCAATGCGGGCATAGACGGACCGCCCACACCACCAATGATGAAACCAGGAAATCGGAAAGCTAAGCTTGAATAGGAAATGACCTAGCCCAATCACAGCACGGGTCAATCCTGATAAAAGGCCTTCAACAAACGTACGTTCTGTCTACCCTTACACAGCAGGTGTTGCTGATCCTCGGGATGCTTTTAGCGGCAAGATCCTGTCAAATAGCGTATCTAACCGATCGGTTCATCCTCTAAATCAGCAACTGCACACAGCATGGTGTATCGGGGCAGGCACCGTAGCGAAGAGAAACGGTGCAATCTCAGCTAGCGTCAGCTTGAATGTATCAAACACCCTAATAAGCTTGTGTTTTAAGGCAAAAAAATATGACCTCATCTGTACCTCGCAGATCAGTTAAACAGCAGGTTAATCATCGGCGGGCATTCTGACTTAGAGGGATAAAACCCCATTCACAGCTGCGGGACAGCGGCAGATTTTCACTGCACTTTCCCCGTTTCCTCTAGCGGCTGCTCTCCGCAAGAACCGATGACAAATTAGATTTAGACAATCATCTTTGCATCCGCTAAGAGCAATAAAGTTATGCATGCTCAGTTATTGATGATTAAAACTCTACTTAACGAATTTCTATATTTTTTTTATTTTTGTTG
>CALBPH010000816.1 GCA_937899365.1 uncultured Leptolyngbya sp. | reverse complement strand
TGAAGTCCCCGAACCCTATGCCCCCATCCTGCGCAATACCGGCGTCAGCATTCTGCCAAAGCACGCCCTTGAAACGGCCATTACTGAGACAGATTCTGACGGTAATCCCCTATTTTTATCCACCTGGGGGACCAGCACTCCACCCGCAGAAATTATTGTCAATGGCCCCTTCAAACTCAAGGCCTTTACCCCCGGCGAACGGGTGATCTTTGAGCGCAATCCATACTATTGGCGAACGGACGATGCTGGCCAGGACCAGCCCTACCTGGAAGAAGTTATTTGGCAGGTAGTAGAGTCGCAGGATAGCGAATTTGTCCAATTTCGTTCGGTCGGCCTAGACCTAACCGGCGTAAAACCCGATAACTTTTCCCTACTCAAGCGGGAAGAAGAACGGGGCAACTTTACCGTTTACAACGGTGGTCCCTCCCCCGGCAGTCTGTTTATCTCCTTTAATCTCAACAAGGGCTCCCGCGATGGTGAGCCCCTGGTTGATCCAATTAAATCTCGCTGGTTTAATACCTTAGAATTTCGTCAGGCCGTGGCCTACGCCATCGACCGACCGACGATGCTAAACAATATCTACCAGGGGCTAGGGGTTTTGCAAGACTCATCTATTTTTCCACTCAGCCCCTATGCTGACAGCACCGAAGAAGACGGCATTCGCGCCTATAACTACAACCTGGATACCGCCAAAGAGCTACTGCTGTCGGCTGGCTTTCAGTATGACGACAGCAATCAACTGCTCGATAGTGACGGTAACCGAGTGCGCTTTACCCTGGTTACTAATGCCGGCAATAAAGTCCGTGAAGCCATCGGAGCTCAAATCAAACAGGACCTGACCAAGATTGGCATCACCGTAGACTTTACCCCCATCAGCTGGGGCTCCCTGGTGGAAAAACTGGGGGACAGCCTTGACTGGGAATGCCACATGATTAGCTTAGGCGGCGGGTTAGAACCCAACGGCGGCTCCAACGTATGGAATCCGGACGGTGGCCTCCATGCATTCAACCAAAAGCCCCTACCGGGTCAAGACCCCATCGACGGTCGAGTGGTGGCCGACTGGGAGGCAGAAATCGGTCGGCTCTATATCAAAGGAGCCCAAGAACTAGACGAAGCCAAACGTCGCGAAATTTATGTGGAGGCCCAACGCATTGTCCAAGAGCAGGTGCCCTTTATCTATTTGATCAATCAGTATTCCATGTCCGCCATTCGAAACAAGGTTCAAAATGTCAAATACTCCCCCCTGGGAGCCTTATGGAATATTTACGAAATTAACCTAGCCGAGGAGTAGTTTGTTAGTGGTTTGTTAACAAATAGACTACTTTGATACGGAATTGCAATGGAGCCTTAAGGGAATTGGAGGTTCTAAGTAAAGCAGTTAAAACAATGGTCATAATCTGCGTACATCAGCTCCTTACCCCATTGATCGGCTTATTATTTCTAATCATTTTTAGCCTAGCGACTGTACGGCAGCGCCTTCTGGGCAGATCCCGGTGTTGTCCCCATCAACTAACCGTTCCGTCACCGCTTTTATAACTCTACCTATGGACGATATCGCGCAAGCCTATAACGTACTGGAGTTAGAGCCTGGTGCTTCACTCTCAGACGTAAATCAGGCTTACAAAGATCTGGTATTTATCTGGCATCCTGATCGGATTCCTGCCGATAACGCACGGCTACGCGATAAAGCCCAAGACAAGCTCAAACGTCTTAACGATGCCCGCAGTCGTCTCAAGCAATATCTGCGCGACGGCAAAACAGCCTCTAAGGCAAGCAGCAAAACCAGTAACTACAACCCCGAACGCTACGGCAGCAGCCGATATAGGTCCTACAGCGAAAATCGTTACACCCGTTCCTACGGGACCGCCAGTAGCGCTACAAACGGAGCCGGCACAGCCACCCAAAATGGCAATAGAGCCACGTCCCCCTATCGAGGGTCGTCTAACGGCAGGTACGGCAGCCAAGGCTACGGCAACCAAAGCAGTAGCTCGACCAACGGCTCGGCCTCGACCAACGGCTCGGCCTCATCCAACAGATCTACCAGCCAAAATAGCTCGGCCTCATCCACTAATGGCGCTGCCGCGACTAACGGCAGCGCCAGAAATGGAACGGCCAATGGAGCAGCTAAGGGCAATGGCTCTGCCACAACTAACGGCAATGGCCCCTCTAATGGAATGGCGGCCAAGCCTAGCACAAGTGCGGCTAAGACCAATACAAGCAGTGGCCGCAGCGCCGCCCCATCGTCTAACAGCAGCTCGGCCTATAGCGCGTATAACTCCATCCCTCGCCCCGTTAGTGACGGCTATGCCGACTACATTTACCAGGTTCCCCAGGCGGCCCCCTACAACCCTCCTCAGAAGTCCCCATCTCGCAGAAACCCTGATCTAGAAGGATCTGACTTTAAGGGAGCCAATCTTAAGGAAAAGGATTTCTCAGGGCGGAACCTGAGCAAATCAAACCTAGAGGGGGCAGACCTCAGCGATACGTTTTTGCATAAGGTAAACCTGAATCAAGCCAATTTACACAAGGCTAAGCTCTTTAGGGCCAACCTATTGCAGGCTAATTTGAGCCATGCCAACCTGCGGGAAGCAAACCTAATTGGCGCAGATCTTAGCGGCGCAGACCTCAGCGGCGCAGACCTCAGCGGTGCCATCGTCGGCTATGGCAATAAAATCATGGTCAAACTCACGGCAGCCAGGCTAACGGGCACCATTATGCCCAATGGCAACATCCATGAGTAATCTTTGATTTATTACCAATCATTGGTTTCGGTCCAGCGTGCCTCAACAAACTCACGCACGGCATTCAGGTTAGTATCCGTACGATGCCCCTGTAGCTGATTGAGCAGCAGCTTTTTTTGCACATGGGTCTCGTTGCCTGGATCAATGGCTATCAGCGAGTCAATAACCTCCATTGCATTTCGCTCAGCCCCAAGCGCCATCAGTACATCACTGAGCAACACCAGGGATGGAACATGACGAGAATTTTGCTGTCTAGCTTTTTGTAGCAATCTTGCAACTGAACGGAGCATGTCTTCACTGTCGTAAATGCTAAGGCTCACAATTTTTGTCCATCGCGAACGAGCTTCCAGATAAAGGTGATCTGCAGAGCGATTGCCTCGATCAAATAACATCATCATATTGAATCAAATTCCATAATCCTTCACACGGCAGACAGATTGAGACATAGGCCATACCAGGCTGGATTCCAACAAAAAACAAACCCATGGGAACCACCTGAACAGCACAATCGCTGTAGCAGCCGCGTCAAACCACCTGTCTTATTAATCTTGACTGTCCTTAATTAAGTACAGTTTCTTTAGAGGAAAATCCTTTACCGTTCCTATAAATATGCTGAACATTGCTAGAAAGTCATGAAGCTATGGGTTGCTGGACTATCTTCAAAAATCAGTCAGTGTTAACGTTCTAAATTGATATCTTCTAAGTTGGTGGCTTCCCATTTCAAAACCGAAGCACTCACTCCTTGCTCCTGTTTCCGCTTAGAATCTGTCTCATACCAAGCAATGATCTGTGCTGTGGTGAGCTCATCTACAGAGGTGTTCAAATCCTTAGCAATAAACGCCAGCAGCTTTGCCGTCGAGAGGGTTAACCGGGTCAAGAACTTTTCTGGTGTCGTCAACAGCGCTTTGTCTACCTCAGCAGATTCTTCTGGGGTCAGAAATTGAAGGGTTTGGTCAAACATGCCGTTGCTGAGTTGGAGGATGAATCGATCTGTGCGATCTGCAATGTATCAATGCTTGGCGGATAAAATCCTACCGGGGAGCAGCAGCGCCGCAGACATAAATATGCCAGGACCATAGCTGCTGAAGGGTGGTCAGTAACCGCCTTAACGACGGCAAAAACTGGTTATGGGGGTTATTTCTTTGCAATTTTATACCCACATAGGTGCTCACCCCGCACCAGCCAATGGGTGCGTTCCACCTGGCAGTCGGGTAGGGCCACGGCAAACATAGCCAACTCATGACCACAGACGGCCGGGTAAGATTCTGCCACCTGGGAAATGGCACAGTTGTATTCGGTAATGATGTAAGTGTCTTCGTCCTCACCGTGGTGGAATTCAGCCATATACCCTTCGGCTTGTCGCAGATTGACTAGCTGCTGCACCCGCTCAGGTAGGGGGCCACTGCCCAGGGTTTCACAATAGTGTTGGGCCTTGCGATGCCACTGCTGCCGCAATATAACCCCCACCTGCTCAGGGCCAACGGTCTCGGTTAGGGTGTCGAGCAGTGAAACAGCAAACTGATCGTATTGGGAGGGAAACTGAGCCCGCCCCTTGGAACTGAGCTGATAAATATAGTTGGGACGCCCCATGCCCGACTGCATCACCTGGTGTTCCACCAGTTCCTCGGTTTGCAGATCCTTAAGGTGACGCCGAATCGCTTGGGGGCTAACGCCCAAACTCTCAGCCAACGCCTGGGCGGTTGACTGACCTGATTTCAGCAAGAACTGAAGGATATCGTCCTTTGTGGATGGCTGCTGCGCTGACATCATCGGACCTGAAGTTGCGATCGCATATTACGGACTGTAAACAGTAAAGCTCAACTGCTTCTACTTTAACAACACATATGTTGCTAAAGTCTGCTGCCTCGATTACTCTTTAAATAGTTAAGCAACTTATGTGTTGTTTAATTATAGAATCATCTGGTTGTCTCAGCATCCCCATTCATCACATGAGCATAAGTAAGCCTACACAGGCCACAGACAAAAACCTCGAGCTGATGCGGAATTTTGCCCAAAGCTATGCCAAGCGCACCGGCACTTATTTTTGTGCTGATCTCGGTGTGACGTCCGTAGTGCTTGAGGGTTTGGCTAAGCATAAGGATGACTTTGGTGCAGCCCTATGTCCCTGCCGTCACTACGAAGACAAAGAAGCTGAAGTCAAGAGCGTTTATTGGAACTGCCCCTGCGTCCCCATGCAGGAACGTCGTGAATGCCACTGCATGCTTTTCCTGACAGAAGACAACGACTTTGCGGGCAAAGAGCAAGATATCTCATTTGAGCGGATTCGCACAGAAACAAATAAGTATTAACGATGGATTCCATGGACGAGCAGGGGGTCATCCCCCGCCGTTTCCTGTAGTCAGATCAGCATTCACCTAAATTCCTCCACACCCCTTTTCGGTCAATCATGAGCACTAGCGTTCAATCCGTTGTTAGTCAGCCCTACAAATACGGATTTGTCACCGATGTAGAATCCGATGTCATCCCTCGCGGGTTGAATGAAGACATCATTCGCCTGATTTCGAAAAAGAAAAACGAGCCGGACTTCATGCTGGAGTTCCGCCTCAAGGCCTACCGACAGTGGCTAAAGATGACGGAGCCCACGTGGCCCAACGTCAACTATGAGCCCATGAACTATCAGGACATCATCTATTACTCTGCGCCCAAGCAAAGTGAGAAATTGAACAGTCTAGATGAGGTGGATCCTGAAATCCTAGCCACGTTCGAAAAGCTAGGACTGCCGCTCTCAGAGCAAAAACGGCTGACTAATGTGGCAGTTGACGCAGTTTTTGACAGTGTTTCCATTGCCACCACATTTAAAGAGGAGCTGGCGGAACACGGGATTATTTTTTGCTCAATTTCCGAAGCGATTCAAGAGTATCCCGAGCTAATTAAGAAGTATTTGGGGACCGTTGTCCCGTCAGCAGATAACTACTTTACGGCCCTTAACTCAGCTGTTTTTAGCGATGGCTCCTTTGTGTACATCCCTGAAAACACCCAGTGTCCAATGGACCTGTCCACCTATTTCCGCATCAATAACGGAGATTCGGGTCAGTTTGAGCGCACCCTAGTCATTGCCGACAAGGGCAGCTCTGTCACCTATTTAGAAGGCTGCACCGCCCCAATGTACGACAGCAATCAGCTGCACGCAGCGATTGTTGAACTGGTGGCCCTAGACGACGCCAAGATTAATTACTCTACGGTGCAAAACTGGTTTGCTGGCGACAAAGATGGCAAAGGCGGCATCTATAACTTTGTGACCAAACGCGGTCTTTGCGCCGGTAATAACTCTAAAATCTCCTGGACCCAGGTAGAAACCGGTTCAGCCATTACCTGGAAGTACCCCAGCTGTGTGCTGGTGGGCGACAACTCCGTTGGTGAGTTTTACTCAGTTGCCCTCACCAACAATATGCAGCAAGCCGACACGGGTACCAAGATGATCCATGTGGGTAAAAACACCCGCAGCACCATTATCTCCAAGGGGATTTCCGCTGGCAATTCTAAAAACAGCTATCGCGGTCTGGTTAAGGTCAATCCAAAGGCCGAGAACGCCCGCAACTACTCCCAGTGCGACTCCATGTTAATTGGCGACACCTCCAACGCCAATACCTATCCCTACATTCAGGTTCAGAACTACACGGGGCAGGTAGAGCATGAGGCCTCCACCTCTAAAATTGGTGAAGACCAGCTGTTTTACTTTGCCCAGCGGGGGATTTCCCCAGAAGATGCAGTCTCCATGATTATCAGTGGATTCTGTCGCGACGTGTTTAATAAACTGCCCATGGAGTTTGCCGCTGAGGCCGACAAGCTGCTGGCCCTAAAGCTCGAAAATTCTGTTGGCTAACCCCACCCTCTAGATACACTTTAATGATTAACCCAGACGCCAAAACAATTCTCTCCGTCAAAGATCTACGGGCCAGCGTAGACGGAACCGAAATCCTCAAGGGGCTTAACCTTGACGTAAAAGCGGGTGAAATCCATGCCATCATGGGTCTCAATGGTTCTGGCAAAAGTACGTTTTCAAAGGTGCTTGCCGGTCATCCAGACTATGAGATCACCGCAGGTACAATTGAGTTCAACGGTAAAGCCTTATCCGAACTTGAGCCCCATGAGCGGGCCACGGCGGGCATTTTTCTAGCCTTTCAATATCCGCTAGAGATTCCTGGCGTTAGCAATCGTGAGTTTTTGCGGGTGGCCTACAATTCTCACCGCACAGCCCACGGTAAAGATGAAGTGGACGTGTTTGACTTTGACGATCTGATCGAAGAGAAAACCGAAGTCGTCAAAATGGACACCAGCTTTTTAGACCGCAGCGTTAACGAAGGCTTTTCGGGTGGCGAGAAAAAGCGCAACGAAATTCTACAGATGGCGCTGCTAGAACCCACCCTAGCCATTTTGGATGAAACCGATTCTGGTTTGGACATTGACGCTTTAAAGACTGTGGCAGAAGGCGTTAACAAGCTAGCCACACCGGACAGCGCCAACTTAGTAATTACCCACTACCAGCGGTTGCTTAACTACATCGTGCCCGATTATGTCCATGTCATGTGCGGTGGGCAAATCATTAAAACCGGTACCCGAGAACTAGCCCTAGCCCTTGAAGCTAAAGGGTACGAATGGCTCTTGGAAGAGCAGGCGGTGGCCTCATGAGTACGGTAGCCGCTGTGGGCGATCGCTATTTAGAGTCGCTGTTGGCTCAGGCCGCGAGTGCCGCCCAAAATTCTTCTTTAGCGCTGGATGACCTGCGCGCCGCCGCCCGAGCCCTGGTACAAGAACGGGCCTTTCCATCCAATCGAGATGAGGACTGGCGGTTTACCGATTTATCCTCAATGCTGGCAACAGCATTTCAGGTACCGGCAGCACCGGCTGATACTGTCCTGGAACAGGCCAAAACGCTACTGACCGATGTCAGCCTGACCGACGGCAGCCAAGTCGTGTTTGTCAATGGCACCTTTGTAGAAAGCCTCTCTAACCTGGGGGACGGTATTAGCGTTCTGAGCCAGCTAGCGGCTATCCCCGACTGTCTGGCCCAAGTCCAGGGCAACAACGAAGTCTTTACCGCCCTCAACACCGCTGGCTTTGCCGATGCGGCAGTGATCCATATTGAGAAGAACACTGTGGCTGAGCAGCCGGTTCAGATTATTTATCTGACCATAGGCGATGCCCTGTTGGTACAGCCTCGCTGTCTGGTAATTGCAGAAGCTAGCAGTGCCGTTACCCTGGTGGAAGAGTTTCACGGCACGGGCTCTAGCTTTACCAACAGCGTCACAGAGGTCTGGGTCCACGACAATGCTGAGGTGACCCACCTGCGGCTACAGCAAGACTCTGCTGAAACCGTCCACATTGGCAAAACCGCCGTTTCCCAGGCGCGGGATAGTCGCTATCGGACCACGGCCATCAACCTGGGGGCAAGCGTTTCTCGCCATAACCTCGAGGTTTACCAAACCGGGCCACAAACAGAGACCACCCTTAACGGTCTTACGGCTATCCGAGACAAGCAGCTGGCCGACACCCACAGCCTGATCGCCCTCCGCCATCCCTACGGGACCGCCGATCAGCTCCAGAAAAACAT
>CALBPH010000815.1 GCA_937899365.1 uncultured Leptolyngbya sp. | reverse complement strand
TGACCGTTCATATAGAGCTGTCTTTTTGATCGTTTGCTCGGCTAGCACATAGTCTCGAAAGGTGATTTCCAGGGGGGGTAGCTGCAAGTCTGGCTGCTGATAAAGCTGAAACCACTCATCAAACAGACGAAACAGGCTCCAGGCGTCAAAAATCTGCAGATCATAGCTAACATGTAAACGAGTACATGATTCGCTTAAATGAGTAGCGCAAAACTCAAATAAGGGAAAACGATCAACTGGGATCACTTGATGGGACAGCCGCTCTCGCACAGTTGCAAGATGAGTTTCAACAACATCCTGAGTCTGCCCGCGCAAATCAAATAGCTGAATCTCATATACTGGAACTTCTTGTAATACCTGCTGCCGACCGTCTGGCAAAACGATCGCCCTAAGCATATCGTGGCGATTAATTAGCTGATTGAGCGATGCATTCAGACGAGCTAACGCTAATTGCTGACAATCAATTTCATAATATCCATGATTAGCAACCTCACCTAATTCCAACACACCGCTTCGACCTACCCAAAAAGCATGCTGCGCGTCGGTTAGTGGAAATGGCTCACAGCGACGAGTTAGATCGGACTTGATTGAAGGAAGTGATGTAGAGTTGGCAATTTCATTACTTTGACGGAGTAATCGTAGCAGCTCTCCTTTGTGTTCAATTAACGAGTCGCGTAATTCTGGTGTAATACTTTCCTTGGGTGCTTCAATGAGAAGAGAGTCTCCATCTAAAGAGATTTGGACACCTTGAGCCGAGAGACTAGCTAGAAGTGATTGCAGCTCCATAATATATTTATTGCTTGATGATGAGGATTAAAAACGGAAAGATAGGAACTAAAGCGTCAATATTTCTCTCTCATAATTACGGACCACACTAATTATCGAGACAACTAAATGTGAGATAGACAATTCGCTTGGTCGGTTTTCATTAAAGTCTGAAACAGGTACGATTACGATATTTGAATGGATGTCCTTTAGTAGTTTGAGTCGAAACTCGATTGTGTGAAAACTCATTCTTTCCACATACTAATACTGCGCCATACTTATCTAGACTGATACTTCCACCATATTCAGACACAACATCAGTATCAGGGTAAACTTTCACTGATGTTGGCACATAACGAGAGACAAAACCTAGGCGCATATTCGGTGTCTTTCCACTATGAGGATGCGAAGCATGCATTAATGTTGACCAAAATATAATAAATTGACCGGGCTTCATAACCATGGAGACACTTTTTGAATCATCCGGAGTCCAGTTAGAATCAATTTGCAACTGACGATAGTCGTAACCAAAAAAGCCGCGCGTGACTCCTTTTTTCTCCTTTGTATTAATCTGGTTAGAGTCATAATGCATCCGCTTGCTTTCATCGTAGTACATTGTTTGATGAGTACCAGGAATAAACTGTAGACAGCCATTTTCTATCGTGGATTCTGTAAATGCTGTCCAGACAGTTATCGTACCACCAAAATCTTTAACCTTCTCTGGCCATACGATTTGAGGTGAACCAGAGGCATTTTCAAAAGTATCGGCTTGATGCCAATCGGTGCCTTCATCACCTGGATATTTTGGAAAAAATTCGCTGCGCCAACATAAAATATCAGGACCTAGGATGCTAGATACTCTATCAACTATTTTGGGTTGACAAATATGATCAGCTAAAAAAGAAATATCTAAGTGACGATCATAATTGGCAATATTAGTTGCTCCCGAAACAGCACTCTTATCTTGATACACAGCACTCGTGCGCTCAGAAACCTCAGGACGCACTTGATTCCACAATGCTCTCATCTCATCTGGCTCGAATAATGTAAAAGGACCTAGATATCCATGCCGATGAAATTTCTCTAACTCTTTCGAGTCAAGAAAGAAACTTTGTTTTTCCGAAACCTTACTTTGCATCATTTAAACCTCGTAGATTCATTCAAATTCAAACATTTCACTCAATTTGAGACAATCTCTAATATCAATACACTTAATGCAACTAAGTGGATAAATAATTTGGGAAGCTAAACTAAAGAGTATCTCCCATTCTTCCGTCCGTTAGTCGCAGTCGCAGCATTCTCTGATAAGCAGAATAAATTACACATTCAATCTTTGTTAAGTAAACTTAGAGGCCGTTTTGACAGGCAAATAATTTTCCGTACCCACTTACCCACTTGCCCTGATTGGCACCTGATTTTTTGAATTAATCTCTGGCAAGAAAAATTAGGCTAAAGAATTAATTCTTGAAAATCATCATTTCTATCTTCATCATTTCTATTCAAAGATGGTTGAAATGGAGCAGTTAAGCTCATAACCATAAACTGCTCAACTATAAAATCAACCAGTTTCTCAATACAATCATTTTGAAATAGCTTGATCATAGGAACCTGAATCCCTAAATCCACTTCAAGCCTTCGTTTAATCTCCAAAGCCACTAGCGAATCTACTAAGTACCTGAGAGATTGATCTGTTTCAAGTCGAAGCTCAGGATGTTGCAATAGATGCCTAAGCAACTGTAATAAATAAGCTTCTATAAGAGCTTTTTTCTGTTGTGGCTGTGGTGCTGCTAAAACCTTTTCTTTGGAGATTTGAATGTCCGAGCTGACATGTGAAACCACATGAGAGTCATCCTTAGTCTGAAGTATATCACTGACTTTATCTTGTTCTGAAATAACTTGTAGGGGCAGGGCAGGCGCCGGACCCAAGGCTACATCGCCCCATCGAACAACCATGGCGGCGGCTGTAGCACCTGCGCCATTACTATAAATCAATACCAGGTCATTCTCACGGATCCGTCCATCTAAAGCGGCATGGTATAGGTTGGCTATTGGGTAAACAGGTCCGATATTGGCATAGTGTGGATAAAGATTGAGCACACGTTCTGGGCTGATGTCTAGGGCTTGGACACAAACCTGGCTATACCATGGAGTTGGAGTATTAAACGCGAAATAGTCAATTTGCTCTAGCGTGACTCCTGCTGATTTAATCGCTGCTCTACAACAGTCGCGAACAAAATCCACCGCTGTTGCCGCTAACATGCTCATATTTTCACCTGTACGCGTGAAATAGCGTGGGTTACCTGCTTGATCAATCACCAATTCATGGACATAGGCACCGCAGGTAGATGCCGTATTAACGACTTTACTACCGAGCAACCCTTGGCCTGAATTTAAAGGCTCAACCACAAAAGCCCCGGCACCGTCACCCATGGACCAAGCCAGCGTATCCGATGGTTCAACAACATTAGAGCCAAGGTGAGAGGCGACAACTAATACCTTGGTATATTCCCCGGTCTGAATTAATGAACAGGCATTCTGTAGCGCAATTAAAGCACCGGAACAGGTTGAATCCAAATTCCAGGCAGGAACATTGAGACCTAACTGATCAGCAAGAGCTACGGCATTTCCAGTCCCTAATTTTTCAGAAAAAAGCGAACTAACAATAATCAGGTCAATCTGAGTGGGTGCAAGATTGATAGCGTCTAAAACTGCTTTCGCTGACGTATACTCCAACATCAACGCAGACTCTCCATCATCGACAACCCAGCGCTCAACATTACCCCGAAATGGATCAGATAAATAAGGAGAAACAGCTTGAGACCAAATATCCAAATCGTTTGATAAAGAGTTCTTCTGAATAGGTCTTTTTACCCGTCGAGAACGAGGTTGAGGGATTAGTTCAGGATACTTTTGTTGCCAATAATCATTGGTTCGGATTGTCTTGGGAAAACTCACCGCCAGTGAGCTAATCCCTGATTGGTAGGCAGTCATAGAACAATGTTAGATTTAATGGTCACTGTCATGGAATATTTTTTTGGAGAATCTGAACATAATTTATGGATTGGGTTCAAGAAATATGGCCATTAAATCTCATAAATCAGAGTTACTATTTTTACTCACTTGTTGGGCTTCTCACTCTAGTGAGGACGGAGAGCGATCGCACTCGCTACGGCATAGGCTGACGTGTGGCTAATGCTTAGGAACCAGGTTTGAACTCCTAGCTGATGGGCAGCGTTTCGAACGTCATCCTTGAGAACCACTGACGGCTGACCACTGGGCAGTTTTTGAATATCAATACTTCGCCAAGCATTTTCAGGAACATTGTCTCGACCCAGTGCTTTGACCACTGCATTTTTTCCGGCCAGACGACCTGCAAAAAAATGTAAACGACGGTTACCGACAAATGAATTAAGCTGTTCTTGCTCTGTGAAACAATGTTGTTCAAGCGACTCTCCTAAGCGATCCCTTAGGATTTGGAAACGATTAATGTCTACAAGATAAATGCCGTGACCGATAACATCAGAATAAATGGTGTCACAGTCAGATAACCGTTGAGAAATTTGCCGCTCGATATCTGTTATCATCTCCGGCATTTCCATGGGTATCATCTGCTGTCTAAGCTTTTAGAACTAGATTATTGAGCATGGTATTCATTTTATTGACCGACTCGATATATTCATTTTTAGGAACTGATTCAGCGACAATTCCAGCACCAGCATTTAAGTAAACACGATCACCATATTGATAAATCTGCTTTACCACAACTATCCACCCAACCGATTCCACCAGCGTAAATACCTCTAGGCTGAGTCTCTAAGCGATCAATCCATTCCAGAGCTTTATCCTTATTGATTCCAGAAACCGTAATACCTGGAAATAAAACCTTCAAAGCATCCCAGAACGTCTTATCTGATTGCAGCTGACCACCGACCCTAGATGATAGGTGTTGAACACAACGATATCGCTTAACCTCCATAAAGTTGAAAATCTGAACTGTTCCTGGTAAACAAATAGCCGTGATTTCATCCTGAGCCAGCCAAACAGACAGCGCATGTTCTTTAACCTCTTTGGCATCGGTAAACAGCTCGGTGCTCAATTTAAGATCTTCTTCTATAGTATTTCCGCGCGGTCGGGTTCCAGCTAGGGGATTGGTCGTTACAAAACCATCTTGACTTACCTCTATCAATGTTTCAGGACTAAATCCAACCGCTTGTATGCTTTCAAAATCTAAGCAATAGGAACGAGCTGCATTATTAGCCTTTGCACCGGCTACATAGGTGCCTAAAACATCTAAACTTCCAGTAAGTTCACGCGCCCGTGCAATAATTGCTTTGTGTAAATGTCCCCCTTGAATAGCATCAATCATCTCACTGACGGAATTTTGATATGCTTCTTGATCGCCTCTATCAAGGGAAAGTGATACTGACTCAAAGTTTGGCAGGTCAGCATCGACAAATAGCTGTTTTCTGATAGTTTCCAGGGATTGTGTTGTCTTAATCTTTACCCCTTCCTTAGTAAACTGCAATTCAGTTTCAGGGATGAGAAAGTTGCAAAGCGGTTGGGTAATTGCCTTTGAATAAGAAGAGTAAAAACGAGCTATATCAAAAGCGACATAGCCATAAGCTGTCCAATTTTCAAGAGCTAGAGAATTCAGATACTCTTCAACTTGCTTCAGGGGATCGCTAACGGGTTCCGATCTAGATATCTCCAGTCCTTGTAGCGAAACTTCCTGCTGACTCACCGAAACCCTTGCCAGTTCTCCTCCAGCAATGCGAGTTTCATCGTCTGCCACATACATGGCGTACTTAGAAAAAACACCAGCCTGAAGGAGATTGTTTAAAACGATCGTTGGCTCTCTTTTACCGGGAATGAACGTTTCATAATACTTGGTTGAAGGTTTGAATTCCAATACCACTGACTTTCTCCTGAATAAATCTATACGTCGTTGATAAATGTTGTTGACAAATGTCGTTAAATTCTCCCTACTTCTTGCAACTACATTCAGTTGAAACGTTAACGAGAGAGTGCAAATGCTTCGTTAGCCAACTTATTTTTTAGCAGTTGGCGATGGATTTTGCCTGTAGATGTACGAGGTAAGCTATCTAAAAAGTAAATTCGCTTTGGTGTCTTAAAGTGTGGCAACCGCTGTTTAACAAATTGATAAATGGTTCTTTCTAACTCCGGTGTCGATGATTGCTGGGATTTAAGGCTAATATAAGCCACAACTTCGTTCAATTTTTCACCCCGGTCAGAAGATGATATGACAGCCACCTCATGGATTTGTGGATGTTGATGTAAGACCTCTTCTATCTCCAATGGCAAAATCCATTGACCATTCACCTTAAACAACTCGTCCTTGCGTCCCACAAACCAGAAGAAACCGTCACGATCACGTCTATACCGATCCCCAGTCCTCATAGTAGAACCATTAATTGCTTTGCGAGTTTCCTGTAGACGATTCCAGTATGCCAACATCAAGCTAGGACCCTTCACTTGCAACTCACCAATTTCTCCAATAGAGCAGGGTAGTCCATTTTCATCCACGACTTGCACCTCATACCCTGGCAAAGGTTGGCCAGAACTCCCCGGCTTTGACTTCCCCAGCTGGTTAGAGAGAAATATATAAAGTAATTCAGTAGTACCAATCCCTTCACAAATTTCCAAATTATGGGTATCAAACCACCGCTGCCAAACACTTTTAGGAAGCTGCTCTGCTGCCGATATGCACAGACGTAGTGACGATGCATCGAAGTTAGAGATATCTCCAACCTCTAATATATTGGCATACACACTCGGTATCCCAAAGAAAACCGTTGGTCGAAAATGTTGAACATCGTCAACAAGGTCAAAGGCATTGCTGGCATCGGATAAGACTGAGGCAGCCCCCGCTGCCATAGGTAAATAAAGGCTATTACCTAAGCCATATGCAAATGCCATACTGGCTACAGAGTACGTAATATCATCTTGAGTTAAGCCAATGGTTTCTTGACCATAATGCTGGGCGCAAAAAAGAAAGCTTTGATGGGCATGAACTACGCCTTTGGGGCGCCCTGTACTACCAGATGTATAGAGCCAAAAAGCTGACTCGTCAGGAGACGTAGAAGCATGCACTGTCCATTCCTGATTTTGTTCAACCATGGAGAGAAAAGAATTCTCCCCATCAACAAGTAAAATATGACGTAAATAGTTTAATGAGGTAGGCTCTATTTTTTCCTGCCATGCCTGAGTTGTTAGCAGTAGCCTACTTCGAGAATCTTGAAGAATGTAGTTCACATCTTCCAAAGAACAAACAGGGTTAATCGGAACTGGTACAGCTCCCAACCAAATCGCACCCAAAAATAAAAATATCCACTCTACTCTATTCTCAAGGAGAATACCTACTCGATCCTCCTGCTCTACACCAAGCTTAGATAAAACTTGTGCACTGCGTTTAACTAGACTGCTGACCTGCGCATAATTGTAACTCCTGGAGCGTGTGTAAAAAGCTGCCTTTTCACCATTCCCTTGATTGAGATTATTCTCGATCAGGGAAGCAGCAAGATTAAAAACATCGGGCAAATTCTCGTAAACGCTTATCATATAAAACCACTCCTTAAGTTCCAACCGATCCAACAGCGATGGCATGAACCAAAATATGATTTTCTAGTTTCCACCAGTTCAAAAACCAACGCTGTATGTCAAGTTCTCTTGCCTGACTTATGGCTCTTCCATACAAACAAACTGCCTGCTGCTCACCAGGATTCACTTCGATTTCATCCCAATTAATTTCAGTGAGTCCAGTCGTTAAAGCTTTGCCAACAGCCTCTTTACCTCCAAAGCATACTGCATATGCATAATAAGGATCGTAAGCTAGACGACAATACTCAAGTTCTTTCGAAGTAAATAGAAGCCTTAGTGTTTCAGCATCGTAGCGGTCTACTAACCTAGCAATCTTTGCGAGAGAGACTAGATCAATACCAATCTCTCTGATTTCAAAATCTGGGTGATCGACTAAAGAAACAGAAGATACTCTCCTTAAACTATTAATGATCGAACTTCCTAAAACCTCTGATCCACATAACCCAGTCGAATGATCTAGTCAACATCCTGAGCCCTAGCTAAATCAATTAAAGTGCAAAGCTCTGCTAAAGTCTTATCCTGGCGGGTCTCTAATTTGACCCTAACATCAAACTGTCGTTTCAATGCTAGAGAAACCTCAACAACTTCTGTTGAGTCTAACTGTAGGTCTTTATAGAGGAAAGAACCTGGTTTAATACTATCTGCAGGAATACCTAGCTCCTCTAAAATACTGGCAAGAGCGTTGATTGTTGGTTTAGCATCCATCAAATTCAATAATTAGAAAACAGATCAGCTTTCATAGACTATTGACTTAGTAACGACACATTTTGAACATTTGTAAGTTCGCCAAAAAGCTACCAAACAAATGATAAAGACAAAATAGACTTGCAATTAGTGCATCACCAAACTCAAGAGCCAAGTCCGAAATTTCCTGAAACCTCTGAACCAAGAGCATTTAGAGACCAAGAACCCTAAAGCCCACCTTAACTCCAAAAAACTAGGACCTTATAACCATATCTTCTCTGTATCAATGACAACAAAATACCCATAAATAACCCGTTACAAGTTGGGATACCCTCTTAGCTTCAGACCCACCATGTAGGTCCTAATAGCTGGGCTCAAAGCAAGATCGCACTAACTCAAGCAAAAAATCAGCCGTTATTTGACGGGTGACCATATATCTACCAACAAGCTAACTGCGGCTTTAGTGAAGTGACGACTTAGAACATGCACACGCTTATCGTTCACTACCTGAAACTCCTCTATTCCCGAAGTTCCAATCCTGAGCATCCAATGCACTTCAAAAACTAGCCAAAGTTTAGCCATCGAATCTCTTAAACAATCTTGATCGCCCTTATGAATTAGGGCTGACACTAGCATGAAATCAAGAAATGAAGACTAACAGGAAACGTTTTCAACGAATATCAGGAAATATTCTCAATGAATATATGCATATTTAACGTCTAACACACATTTATCTAAAAAAGCTTATGTTTATTTTTTTTTAAGATTCGAGATCTATGAACGTTCACGCGCATGAATATTTATGGATCTATTGCAGCTATTTTGAAGAAGTAAACAATGTGAGGAACAGCTTGAAAGTCATTAACTGTCAGTAACTTCAGATTATTGAGGTCCTTATAAAATATTATTTTTCAGGGTGAGTTCTGACTGCTATGGAAGCCAAATTATGTGGATCAATTTATCCACTCTGAACTAGTAAGCATGCATCCGTTCAGGGCAGATGATTTTAACGACTCAAGCCAACAAACATGCTTGAGTCGCAATGTATTATTGGGATTTATTGTCAACAACAAAATATTGATTTAGAATAATTTGTGGAAGGGTTAAAGCTCGCAGTGCTTTTACAGAGACGTAACTGCGGCAATTAGCATGCCTCAAGTGGGGGAATAGACATATGCGATTAAGCTTTGCTGCTAACGATGTTGACGCTTTGTTTGCAGAATTGGGACAAAAAATTGGCTCTTGCATGCAGATAAATCCTACCGAAACAATGTTGAATTTTTCGCCTCATTTGGGTGAAGGTTATTTGCAGCGAATTAAGCTTAGTTCGGGGTTACAAATATCAATAGGGCACTTTGAGGTTCCAGAACCATTTATAGCAGAGGTTTCAAGCAACCTTGATCGGGAAGTGGTCGAGTTTCAAGCGTTTTTATCGGGACAGGTTAAGGGTGGTTTTCTAGGCCTTAAAGACGAGTACCATGTGGTCCCCAGGCAAAGTAAAGTTAGTTTTCGGGCCAATCGTGGAGAATGGATTGAATGTCAACCTTGTCAGTCTGTGATTTATGTTGAAGTGGTTGTTGACATTTCCGTATTGAGTGAATTGATAGCCGAACAGTTCGAGCAGCTTACTGAGGAATTTCAAGTCATTTTAAAGGGCAGGGCGACCGATCCATTGGCAATAACTTGGGAAATGTCCCATGCAACATTTCAAGCTGCAGAGCAGACTTTAAATTGCCCTTACCAGGGGTTGACGCGCCGGTTGTACCTAGAAAGTCGAGCGCTTGAACTTATTGCTCTGCAATTACCTTTAAGGTCTTCAGACAATTATTCAAATTCATCACATCGCCCGCTCAAATCAGATGACGTTGAACGGATTCATTATGCCAGAGAGATTTTGTTGAAAAACTTTGAGAATCCGCCGTCCTTGATTGAATTAGCACAAAAGGCGGGACTAAATGACTATAAGCTAAAGCAAGGGTTTCGCCAAGTTTTTGGCACCACTGCATTTGGCTGTCTCCATCACTACAGAATGGAACAGGCAAGAATATTGTTAGAAGCAAGCTGTTCCACTGTGACAGAAGTTGCTCAGACGGTTGGCTATTCCAGTGCCACATCCTTTAGTTCTGCATTTAAGAAAAAATTTGGAATGTCACCTATGAGTTACAAACTCCGCTCCTAGATCCGATAACGATCCGTTTGCAATAGAAAAAAATCCATCTCGAAGAGGACAGGAACAACATCCATCTCTTAACATCAGCAACATCCAAAGAAAGTAGTTGCTCGTTTAATATTTGCCAGTCTTGTTGGCAAGCTGTATTCCTGTAGTAATTTTAATTATGTTCGATACAGGCTAAAAGCTTTATTTGGAGGGTATTTGAGGATCACAGAAGCGCAGTAATTATAGGTTTGTTAGATGCTTAAAAGGCTCTATCTGGATGAATCGTCATAAGTTTTACAAGCTGAATTAATCGTCCGAGTTGTCTTCCACATGTGCTGAGTGCTTATGAAGGGCCACATGAAAATAGTTATAGTCGGTATCTCCTGCCTATCTCGTGTTTTAGTAGGCAAGAACTACCAATTCCAGGCCTGGGTATAGCTTCACAGCATGGTTTAAGTGCCATTAAGGAAATGGTCATGGATTTTTGACTGTTAGGGAATAGCGTGAAAGCCTAGTGTTAGCTTAAATTTCTAAAATCTTGATATTTTGAACAAACCATGAGAACAGCTACTGAGACACTCAAAAAAGGCTGTCGTCCTTGGCAGTTGTTGCTTCTCTCCGCCAAAACCAGTTAGGATTTGGAGACGGAAACCGTTGAGTTAGCCAAACATTTGAAGCAACATTCACAGTTGAACCTTGCAGACGTTGCTTATACCCTTCAGATGGGGCGTCAGGTTTTCGACCATCGTAGAATGCTAGTGTGCCAAAATCTCGATGATGCGGTCACATTGCTTGAAAGTTCAGATGCTCAGATTCCACTAAATCTCCAGAGAAAGTTTACCCGTCATCAACAGGTACGTCATCGTTCCGTCGTATTTATGTTTTCTGGTCAGGGTACTCAGTACATAAATATGGCACGAGAACTTTATGAGATTGAGGACATTTTTCGAATAACGGTGGATAACTGTTCAGATATTTTAAGGCCCCATCTTGGGTTTGATTTGCGTCAAATTCTCTACCCCGATCCTGAACAGATTGAAGACGCTGCTGAGCAGCTTAAACAGACAGCCGTTACCCAGCCTGCACTGTTTGTGATTGAATATGCTTTAGCGAAATTGTGGATGGCCTGGGGAGTGAAACCGACGGCAACCATAGGTCATAGCATTGGGGAATATGTAGCAGCAACTCTAGCAGGTGTCTTCTCTTTAGAAGATGCCCTGGCGTTGGTCACTGCAAGGGGAAAACTTATGCAACAGTTACCCTCAGGATCGATGATTGCTATTGCCCTACCGGAAGAGGATGTGCGCTCTTTCTTGAGTAATTCGCTTTCTGTAGCAGCCGTCAATGCCCCCTCAATGTGTACAGTATCTGGGCCGACGGATGCCATTGAAACTCTACAAAAGCAGTTAGATGACCAGGAAGTGGACTATCGCCCTCTCCATACATCTCACGCTTTCCATTCTGAGATGATGGAGCCAATGCTGGCGTCTTTCACGAAACGAGTCCAAGAAGTCTCCCGGAAACCACCACAGATTCCTTATATTTCTAATGTTACTGGTACCTGGATTACGTCCCAAGAGGCCACAAGTCCTGAATATTGGGCTGCTCATATACGGCAGACTGTCCGTTTTTCCCAAGGCTTGCAAGAGTTGCTAAAAGAACCCAATCAAGTTCTTTTAGAAGTTGGGCCAGGAAAGGCATTAAGCAAATTAGCCAAACGTCACAAACCTCAAGTAAAATCGCAAATCGTGTTGAATTCAGTTCGCCATCCCCGCGAGCAGTGCTCAGATGTGGAATTTTTATTTAAGACTTTAGGTCATCTCTGGTTAGTTGGCATTACGGTTAATTGGTCTGAATTTTATGCTTCTGAACAACGCTATCGCTTGCCTTTACCAACTTTTCCTTTTGAGCAGAAGTCTCATAATGCTGATGTTCAAAAGTTAGGGAGTTTAGAGCATCAGCGTGAGACTTCGTCCTCGGCAATGCACCTGTGAAAATTGCTGTTCGAGGTAGGGCGGCTTTAGAGAGACACTGGTATTTTAGATTTTGATGAATACGTCACTTTTGAAAAGTAGGATCGGAAGTATCTGTTATGAATGGTCAAGTAGAAAATAACTATTTTGAATATTGCGAATTTGCTAATCGTGTTGCCCGTACTTCAAATGTGATTACAACTAGTCGCATTAGAGGACCTTTAACAGAGGCGGTTCTTAGTCAGGCTCTTATAATGGCTCAGAAACGTCATCCGTGTCTAAATTATCGAATCAGAGGTTCCTCAAATAGTCTGGTTCTTGAAACTGAAGGAACCTCTAAAATCCCCCTGTTTGTTTTACGTGGCTCCCATAGTGCCCGCTGGCAGGACATTGCTTTAGAAGAATCAAATAAGGCAATTGACAGTGGTCAAGCCTTACTGAGAGCTTTACTTTTTTATCCTGATAATGAAGCTGATATCAGCTATTTGATCACAACGATTCATCACGGTATAGCTGACGCTCTGTCGAATATTCAATTGCATGGCGATGTTTTACCTTACTGTCTGGATATTGTTTCCGGGAACCCTATTGAAGTCTCTAGCTTACCCGTTCTGCCGCCAATTGATAATTTAATGCCTGAATCAGCCAGGGGATTTAAGGGTAAACTCAACACGTTGTTATTTATATTACAGTTTGGGCTAAAGCAGCTCTGGTATCGCCCTAAGATATTGCAAACTGAACAGCCTCTTCCTTCCCTTGAACTATGCCGCAGCGGTTATGTTAACAGGCAGCTGGATGCAATGTGTACTCATAACCTTGTTGATTGCTGTAAGCGTGAAAAAGTATCTACACATGTTGCTCTGTGTACAGCAATGATGCTTAGCCTTGCTAGAAAAATTGAATCTAACACTCAAAATGCTGTGTCTATGAGTTGCTGCACTACTATTAGTTTGCGAAAGTCTTTGGAGCAAATTATTGGCAGGGAACACATAGGAATGTTGTCTTCATGCATCATATCTCATCAAACGCTAAAGCCAAACACATCATTCTGGGAATTAGCAAGAGGATTAAAGCAGAAGCTTCAGTATAGGCTAATGGAGCCCGATCCGTTTATTCAATTGCTTATGACATCTAGAAAAATGGCTGCAAGCTTTGTTAAGAATCCCAATAAAGTTATGAGTCTTTCAGTGCTCGCAGGTAGTCTCCAAGCAAACATTCCTGAAAGCTACGGTGAATTTGAACTGGAGGAGATTCATTTGACCGCTGCCGCCGCCGTTCATGGAGGGACTTTGTGTGGAGGTGCTATTGCTTTCAGGAAAAAGTTGTCTTTAAACTTCTTTTATTCTGAGTCTTCCATTAGCCGACATACTATGGAATCTCTGGCCGATAGTGTGACTTTCTATTTGTCTGAAGCTTGCAAGCAGAAGTTGGAGCCTACTCTTGTCTAAGAGTGTATATTTTAGCTACATTCAGTGTTTCCAGTTGTTGCTGAGGAAAAGGCTTTCAGTTTCTAAACCGGGTGTGGTTTAAGTTTATTTATC
>CALBPH010000814.1 GCA_937899365.1 uncultured Leptolyngbya sp. | reverse complement strand
GAGGACAGTCCGGTCAGAAAATCACGAGTTCTCAGCGTTGGGTTTGTTGCCAGACTACTGTTCAGCCCTTTCACTGTCTTGTGTGGCCGGCTCTTGTGTCGGCGGCAGACCCTCGTCGATTGCTTCTTCCTGCTCTTTCTGGACGTCTTCTACAGCGTCTTCAATGTCATCGTCATTCACAACGGGCTCATCGTCCTCTGCATCATTAAGTTTAGCTTCATGGGCGGATAGTTAGACGTCGGCTACGGCCTGCATGGAATCATGGTCTAAGACGCCTTCGTAGGCGTATCGGTTGTAGCCACCATCCTCAACAATGGCTTGGAGATAGTCGACTCGTTCTTGGGGGGCCGGGTGAGATGACATCCAAGGGACAACCTGGCGGTCTCCATAGCGCTCATCTAGGGCAAGCATGAGGCCGTGCATGCCATCAGCCGCGTAGCCGCCAGAGGCTAAGATCTGGGTGCCGACAATATCGGCCTGGCGTTCCATCTGGCGAGAATAGCCTGAGACAATGGCGTTGGTGACGAGACCCGGTAGGGGTAAATATTGAGTGAGGCTGGCGGTCAGGTTACCTTTGGTCACCATCTGAAACCCGTGGGAAAGGACGGCGTGGGATAGCTCATGACCTAACAGACCAGCTAACTCGGCTTCAGAGTCCGTGTCTAGGATGGCGCCGGAATTGACGAAAATTTTGCCGCCGGGTAGGGCAAAGGCATTGAGTTCACGGTCAAGTACCACGTCGAAGGTGTAGTCAAAGTCATCTCGACCGGCTACGGCGGCCAGTTTGTTACCGATACCACGCACATAGGCCAATAGTTCTTCGTCTTGGGACAGGGGCAGCTGTTTTCGGGCTGAGTCGGCGACGGATGCACCGAGGGATTTTTCGCCCTGGAGCAAGATAATGCTGGAGTTGAGGGCGGTAAAGGGACCGTATAGGCCACCGGTTAGGAGATAGCCGGCGGCGCCGGTGAAGATATTTGCGATCGCATTATTTCGAATTTGAGCGTTAGTGGCCGACTTAAATCGGTCCAAGTTTTCATCGGCCAGGCCAGCATAGCGCTCGGCGTCAGGATGATCGGCATTGAGCAATGCAAACTGCCGGGAGGCAATGGATGCCTCAATCCATTCTTCCTGGAGCATCATTAGCTCAATTTGGGCGCTGAGGAGATCAGGATCGTAGGGATAGAGGGTGAGGGCCTTTTCTAGGACCATCTCCGCATCCTCAGGACGCTCATAGGTTTGTAGCCGTTCGGCGTAGCGCAAATGACCTGGAATAAAGGCAGGGACTTCTGTGGTGAGCAGATCCAGAGGCACTAAGGTTTGGGATTCTCGCCCGGCTTCGATGCCGCGGGCAGACTCTCGCCAATACACGGCACCCCCGGCGGAGAGCTGTACGGGGTCGCTATAGGGCTGGGCAGGAATGTCTTCTAAATCGTCTTCGTTTCGCCAGCCAAAGGTTTTGGCTTCACGATAAAGCTCCTCGGCAGCGGCAATATCACCGGCCCGATACAGTCTGTCCGCTTCTATAATGAGCTCTCGCTGAAACCAGGTTTCCCGTTCGACAACAGCGGCTTCTGGGTCGTATGCCTCATCCTCGGCGGTGGGTGCTGCCTCATCCTCGGTGGTGGGTGCCGTCTCATCGCTGGCGCCGTCGCTCTCTTCCTCGGCAGGGACTGGTGCCTCGGGGGCCTCGGTGCCGCTCTGTAAAATAATATGCTCGGGGCGCGCGGGAGTGGCGGCACGGCTGGGCACGACCGGGCTGAGTAATAGCGTCAGGCAAAAACCCACAGCTAGGAGAAGCGCAAAACGTTGGTTGGCCTTCATGGTAAGTAGGAATAACGGTTGAATGAGGGGTCCCCGATGGGATTATTCTGGCATTTCTCCTTTGATATTAGCTGAGCGATTGCGCTTGTTTCGCTCTATGGAGGCGGTACTGCGTTAGGTTGACTGGCCAAAATCGCGCATATGCGACAGCAGAATAGGGGGTAGCGCCATATACTAAGTTTTATGACGCGTTACGAAATCACCCACCATGAGCCCTGACACCATTGAGGCAATTAAGCCCTATTTGAATTTTTTCCATCCATTGATGATGTGGGTCCTGTTTGGTCTCACGCTCTATGCTGCGTATCTAGGTAGCCAAAGCCGTAAGGTGCGCTATGTCACTGGTGACGAAAAGAAAGAGTTAATCAAAGGCAAGTTTGGTATTAAACATCACCAGATCGGATCGATTATTTTGGCCCTGATGGTGCTAGGTACCCTGGGCGGTATGGCGGTTACCTATATCAACAATGGCAAACTGTTTGTGGGTCCTCACCTCATTGCCGGTCTGAGTATGACCGGTCTGATTGCGATCGCAGCTGCCCTTGTGCCCTACATGCAGCGGGGTAATGAAACTGCTCGGCTCACGCACATCAGTCTTAACGTTGTACTAGTGGGCTTATTTGGCTGGCAGGCATTCACCGGAATGCAAATCATGCAGCGGATTTTGGAAAATGCGTTTGGCATTGTTTTTTAGTGCTTGGGTGTGAGGTAAACCTCTAAGAGTTGTCAACACCTGAAACATTTGAGTTAAAGGAGCAGGCCCCTGGGTCGGCTCCTTTTTGATTATGGTGTCACTTCCGTTTTACGCTGATCGCTGACTCCTTAAATTCCTCACTGTCTGCTGACCCTCCATCATTAGTTTGACCGCCATGGCCTCTGCAAAGACTGTTAGTTCACCACCCTGGCTAGTCCAGCTAGCAATGGCCCTGAGTGGCTTGGTGGCCTATGGCTATAACTTTTCGAAGGAAAATGTTTTTAATCAGTTGCCGGCTGTGATGGCGCTGCTAGATCCGACGCTATACAGTCAGGATTTTTATGTGCAGGAGATGCTGCGGTTTACGCCGAGGTCTTATTACTATTACGTTTTGGCGCTACCGGCAAAGCTGGGGTTGAGCCTGCCGCTGGTGTGCTTTATTTATTTTGCGATCGCATTTACCGGCTTTAGCCTGGGGCTCTATGCCATTGGTCGTACCCTGGGGGGCTCAACGCTGACGGCGGCAGTGTTGGCATTTCTGGGGCTCGCCGTGGTCGATGGCACCGTGGGCTTTACCGATCTGTTTCGACGCTCGCCGAGCCCCAGCGTGTTTGCAATTGGCATTGCCATTTGGGGCATTTACTTTTGTCTGCGGCAGCAGTGGGCCCG
>CALBPH010000813.1 GCA_937899365.1 uncultured Leptolyngbya sp. | reverse complement strand
AGGGTTGGTGTAGTGGTCGGCGCTGAGCAAAAAGCGCTCGGGCAGCGAACTACTCACCTTGGATGATTTTGGTTGAGTTAGCATCTCAGGGGTACCCAGGGGCTAAACGGCCACCAGACCTAAGTCCTGTTTGCTGCGCAGCAGGTCTGTGATTTCGTGCTTGTAGGTCTGGAACTTGGGCTCCCGCTTCATGCCATAGGTGCGCTCTTCCGGCAAATCGACGATCACCTCTCGCTGGATGGTGCCAGGACGGGCGGTCATCACATATACACGCTGGGATAGGAATACCGCTTCTTCCACATCGTGGGTAATCATCAAAATGGTGCAGCGGGTGCGCTTCCAAAGGTCCAATAGAAATAGCTGCATGGCTTCTTTGGTCTGCACATCCAGGGCTCCAAAGGGTTCATCCATCAACAGGATTTTGGGATGACAGGCTAGGGCCCGTGCGATCGCAACCCGCTGCTTCATCCCCCCCGACAGCTCCTTGGGTAAAGACATAGCAAAGTTTGCCAGCCCCACCACATCGAGATAGTGGCTAGCCCGCTCCCGACGTTGCTGCTTAGACATACCCTGCAACTTGAGCCCAAACTCCACATTGCCCTGCACCGTCATCCAGGGATAGAGCGTATATTTTTGAAAAACCATACCTCGGTCAGCACCCGGGCCAATAACCGGTTCATAATCAACAGTAATCGCACCGCCGGTGGGCATATCTAACCCAGCAATCAACCGCAGTAGCGTTGACTTTCCCGAACCAGAGGCACCCACAGCGCACACGAGCTCCCCCGTCTCAACATGCATGTTGATATTCTTCAGTGCCAGTAGTGGGCCTTGCTTCGTTGGAAATTGCTTGTATAGCTTAGAAATTTCAAGATGCATAACTAATCAAACGCCCACTTACAACTGGTCTTAAGCACCCAACGAAAAATTAAATCTAAAGCAAACCCGATAACCCCCAACATAATCAGACAGGCAAAAATCTCATCTGTTTTGAAAAAGCGCTGGGCCAGCAAAATGCGTTTACCCAAGCCTTCCTCTGCAGCCACCAGCTCAGCACTCACCACCAGGTTCCAAGCTGCGGCCACATTAATACGCAGCGTGTCGATGATGCTGGGAACAATATAGGGCGTAATTACGGACATCAGCACCTGCCAGCGCCGTCCCCCCAGGGTATAGGTGGTCTCAATCAAATCCTTGGGAACAAACTTCACCGCATCCATAATCATCAGAGTGTTATAAAACACGGTGCCGATAAAAATAAGCGCGATTTTGGGTTCTTCATTGAGACCCAGGTAAATGATTAACAAAGGAATAAAGGCTGGGGCCGGCATATAGCGCAAAATGCCAATAATCGGCTCCATCATGGCGCGAATACTGGCAAAGGCCCCCATACTGATGCCCAACGGAATCGCCACAATGGCCGCCAGGCTAAACCCAATGGCAACCCGCCCAAAACTAGCAAAAATATCTTGGGTGATAAACCCTTTTTCCCATAGCCGTTGAAATGCCCCGGCCACATCTTGGGGACTGGGTAAGAACTTAGGATTAACGCCAGTGTAATTCGACAGAATCCACCAGACTGTTAGGGGCACCACCACAGAAGCAATAATCAGAACCCAGTTCAATCTGTCTGGGATATCTTCGCCAATACGCCAAAACACCGTTGGCTCCAGGCTTTTAGGCGCTGGCTCAAAATCATCTTTCAATAAACTAGATGTTTGAGTCATAATCTCAAAGAGAATTAAATAAAGTGAATAATATACAAAATGCTCAAGGGGCAACGTGTTGCCCCCCGGCATACCCCCCCCATTAGTAGGCTCGATAGGAAAAATGTCGTTGCTGGTCTAGAGGATAAACCAAGCAGTTAGATGCACTGTCAGTCAATGTCTGTCAGATGCAATCATCCCGAAGAGCAGCAACGCCAAGAAAATACTATCGCTTTATTCAGGAGCCTTCTGCATACGCTTTGACAAAACTGTCATCCAATATCGCTCCCAAATCCTCAGGACCTGCCTCAATAAAGCCCACATCCACCATAAAGTCGTTCATTTTCTCAGAAGCAAACGGCATATGCTTCATGCCATTGCCCTCGCTAAAGGCTTCTAAGTTCTCTTCTATGGTGAAGATGCGAGTACCTGCTTTAAAGTCTTTGTATTCTTCCACAGAGACACCCGAGCGATCGGCCATGATTTTGTCAGACTCGTCTGGATTCTTGGCGATATAGTCGAGGGTGGCAAACCAGGTATTAACAATGGCCTGTACCTGTTCTGGCTGTTCATCAACCGCTTTTTGACTCATCACCAACAGGTCAGGAATGGCCCCTGGATATTCTTTAGAGGACAGTAGCTCTTTGCTGCCTTCTCGCTCCAGGGCAATTCCCCAGAAAGGAGGCCACGCAGCGACTGCATCCACCTGACCCGAGGCAAAAGCAGCCGCAGCCGCACCGGTTTCTAAATTCTTGATCGTAATATCGTCACGGGACATGCCAGCATCTTCAAGGGCTTGGGTCAACATAAAGTCACCCACCACCCCTTCTTCTAGGGCAACGGTTTTACCTTTTAGATCTTCAATGCTATTAAACTCTTCGGCAACAATGACTTAGTCATATCCCGCAGAGTTGTCATTAACCAGAACCACAACTTCACCGTTAGCAGCATCTGCAGCAAACGAAATGGTGTCGTTCAGGGTTTGGCCATTACCGTCAAGCTGGCCTGCGGCTAGGGCTTCCATGGAGGCCAGATAGCCATCAAACCATTTGAGTTCTACATTGGCCCCATTCGCTTCAAACAGTCCCTTTTCTTCGGCTACGGCCCAGGGTAGCCAGCCGGGCCAATTGCTATAGCCAATCACCAAAGGGGCCGCATCGGCTGATGCGACTGGAGTATCCGTGGGCTCAGAGCTGGTTTCTGGGGCATTGCCAGCGCAGCCGACAGTAACCACCAACCCAAAAACAAAGGCCAAACATGTAGATAAAAATCGTTGTCGTTGCATTTTGTACCTCATTACACTCGAAAACTGTTAGAAGATTGATACGTTAACCTGACAATAGTTATGATTTATACAGGAACCTGGGTCGCCATACTGTGAGCTGTAAGCCGGTTTGTCTGGTTATTAACTGCTTTATGAACCCACTCAAACCAATCTGCCAGACCGTCTCCAGTCTTTGCCGAGACCTGAAATATAGC
>CALBPH010000812.1 GCA_937899365.1 uncultured Leptolyngbya sp. | reverse complement strand
TAAGGCGTTTGCATCCAAATAACACACCATGACAGCCGGTAGGGGCATTGCATGCAATGCCCCTACCGGCTGTCATTAACTGGGCCTTTATTTTTGTGCAACCCCCTAACGGCTGTTTAGATTTCTGCCACGGCTGCTCCTCGGGATGATTTTAATAAACCAAAGCCAGCTGCTCTCAACAGGGCAGCTGGCTTTGCTACATTTTGGCGATCTCAAGTTGCCCCATAGAAACGAATGAGCAAATGTGCCTATTGATTCATTCTTAAATTAGAATTATTCTTAAATAGGACTGAGCTTGATAAATATCACGATCATCTCGGTTCAGTATCAGTCGCTGTATGGCAGACCGATGCACACATCAGGTTGTTTAAGCACTAGGCAAGAGATCATAATGCAAGATAAGACTGATGGTTCTATTCCAGAAGATACGCCTAGCTTGGCGCGAGAAGAAAATCATAAATTTGACTTAGATCTTCGTGTGGAGCTGGGGCACAGACTGCGTGAGATTCTAATCAGGAAGAGGCTGAAGCAAAGAGAACTCGCAACATTGCTGGCTATTCAGCAACCTGAGGTATCGCATCTATTCAATGGCCACTTTACTCGATTTACGGTGGATAAATTGATTCAGCTGTTTGATCGGGTAGGATGGGTTGTTAAATTTCAAATCTATCCCCGCCAAACTGACTAACTGTATTTCAGTTAATTATTAGAGTCTTATCTGAAATTGAGTCTATTTCTAAATCATACGATTTCAGTGGTAGCGATTTTAAGCCTATGGGTTTATGTGCGTTGATTATAAACACTGTATGAGAAGGTTTTAAGAGGCACCTTTTTATAGAAGCACGGCATAAATAAAAAGCTATATAGATGTATAAATACCTGTTTTCAGAAACCATTGTTAATGGGGGCATGTCTCTCTCACATACGGGAAGATAGAGGCTGGATAATCCTGATTAAAGGCTTTATGCAATTATTTATATAGAGGCGTTAAAAGCGAATTTAAATAATTTAAAAGATTATTTTCTATCTTTTTAATAGGAAATTATTTATAAAATAGTGATTTTTAAAATATAGGAAAAATCCTATAAAAGTAAAGTTTTTATTAGTCGGTTATTTTTCATAAATAGGGATTATTATTAATTTAAATCATGTTGTTAATCATGTCAGCGAAAAACAATTTGATCCGTTTTCTTCGTGTCTATTGGGGTACATTGACGCGACCAAAAGAAGTTTCTATTACACACGTTAGAGGAGACACCATGACCGACTTAAGCAGTACCATGAGCGGCCAATCCATGAGCAGTCAGGGGGGATGTCCATTTACGGGCGCAACCCGTAAGTTTACGGCTGGAACTGGAACGTCTAACAAAGATTGGTGGCCAAATCAGTTAAATCTAAAGGTCCTCCACCAACATTCTTCTAAATCGAACCCGATGGGTGAGGTATTTAATTATGCAGAGGCATTTAAGAGTCTCGATTTAGATGCTGTGAAACGAGATATTTTTGACCTGATGACAACGTCTCAGGATTGGTGGCCGGCCGATTATGGTCACTATGGTCCTCTGTTTATACGCATGGCTTGGCACAGTGCTGGTACCTATCGCATTGGCGATGGACGAGGCGGCGCGGCTACGGGAACCCAGCGCTTTGCACCGCTTAACAGCTGGCCCGACAATGGCAATCTTGACAAGGCTCGTCGGTTGCTTTGGCCTATCAAACAGAAATATGGACAAAAAATCTCCTGGGCCGACCTAATGATCCTGGCTGGCAACTGCGCCCTAGAGTCTATGGGATTTAAAACGTTTGGGTTTGCCGGTGGGCGTGAAGATGTTTGGGAGCCCGAAGAAGATATTTATTGGGGGGCTGAGGCTGAATGGCTGGGTGACAAGCGCTACAGTGGCGATCGCGAGCTGGAAGATCCGCTGGGTGCGGTTCAAATGGGTCTAATCTATGTCAATCCAGAGGGTCCCAATGGCCGACCTGACCCAGTCGCCTCAGGCCGAGACATTCGCGAAACCTTTGGACGAATGGCGATGAATGACGAGGAGACTGTCGCCCTGGTAGCCGGTGGACACACCTTTGGTAAATGTCACGGTGCTGGCGATGCGGCCTTGGTGGGGCCTGAACCCGAGGGGGCTGGCATTGTAGAGCAGGGGCTGGGTTGGAAGAACAGCTTTGGCAGTGGCATAGGCGTTCATGCCATCACTAGCGGCATCGAAGGCGCATGGACCAACAACCCAGTGAAATGGGATAACAACTATTTTGAAAACCTGTTTGGCTATGAATGGGAGCTAACTAAAAGTCCGGCAGGTGCGCACCAGTGGGTGCCCAAGGGCGGCGCTGCTGCCGATGCGGTGCCCGATGCTCACGATCCATCAAGACGCCATGCTCCCATTATGACTACGGCGGATATGGCCATGCGAATGGACCCCATCTATGGACCAATTTCGCGCCGTTTTCTTGAGCACCCAGACCAGCTTGCTGATACGTTTGCCCGAGCGTGGTTTAAGCTGACACACCGTGATATGGGGCCCCGCGTGCGTTACCTTGGCCCTGAGGTGCCATCAGAGGAGCTGATCTGGCAAGATCCGCTTCCTGTTGTTACCCATGACCTGATTGATGAGCAGGATATTGCGACGCTTAAGGCCCAGATTCTTGCCTCAAGTCTATCGATCTCCCAGTTGATTTCAACGGCCTGGGCGTCGGCCTCCACCTTCCGTGGGTCGGATATGCGCGGTGGGGCGAACGGAGCCCGTATTCGTCTCGCACCGCAGAAGGATTGGGATGTGAACCAGCCGGGCCAATTGGCCACTGTGCTACAGACTTTGGAAGCAATCCAAAGTACCTTTAACGCCTCTCAGACTGGCGGAAAGAGAGTTTCGCTAGCTGATGTGATTGTTCTAGGTGGCTGTGCGGCTGTGGAGCAAGCGGCGAAGAATGCGGGTTGGTACGATGTTAACGTTCCCTTTAAGCCCGGACGTACCGATGCGTCCCAGGCGCAAACCGATGTGGACTCATTTGCTGTGCTCGAGCCGATTGCGGACGGGTTCCGCAACTACCTCAAAGGTAAATACACCATACCGACTGAGAAGTTGTTGATGGACCGTGCCCAGCTACTAACGCTGAGTGCGCCTGAGATGACGGTTCTGATCGGGGGTATGCGCGTATTAAATGCAAACGTTGGCCAGACCCAGCATGGTGTATTTACTAACCGACCGGGGACATTGACCAATGATTTCTTTGTGAATCTGCTTGATCTTGACACTACTTGGAAGGCGACTTCTGACGCTGAAGATGTGTTTGAAGGATGCGATCGCAAAACAGGTGACCTAAAATGGACCGGTACCCGTATCGACCTTATCTTTGGTTCAAACTCTCAGCTGCGGGCGATTGCTGAAGTCTATGGATGTAAGGACTCACAGCAAAAATTTGTGCAAGACTTTGTCGCAGCCTGGGATAAAGTGATGACCCTCGATCGCTTTGACCTCCGTTAGCCTCAACAAACGGGCCTTCAAAGGAGGGCCGACCGTAGCCCCTCTCGATGATCGAGAGGGGCTACGCAGATAAAGGCAGATAAAAATTGCACTGATCTACTGATTTCAAAGCAATATGGGCGCGAAGGTCATGATGAATGAATCAACCTGTCAACTATTCCGTGGAGTTCTCTTTATTTTAGATGTATGTGAACTGCTAGCCGACGAGTTGTTCTGGCTAGCAGCCACCTGTCTATGGCTGTATTGGCTGGCTGTCTTTTAGATGAGTATTGATGTTTTTCGCTAGAGGACAGGTAGCTGTTGTCCTGTACACACACATCAATCTCGTAGTTCGGCAGGGGGCGACTGACGCCACGGTTGAATACGCATAAGGAGTTAATAAAAAAGTGTTCAATCATAAAGGCCAGCGTGTTCCCCAAGTAACCTTCTGGATGTTTGCGGAGGGAGAATGGTATGAGCTTTCGACGGCGGATCTCTTTAACCATAAAACCGTGGTAGTATTTGCGGTGCCCGGCGCGTTTATCTATCCCCATTCGTCTATTCAGCTATTGGGCTACAATGAATATGCCAAGGCATTTCGAACCAACGGTGTGGATGAGATCCTTTGCATTTCGGTCAATGATTCGTTTGTGCTAGCAACTTGGGCTGAAACAGAAGGCGCCGACCAGGTGAGCTTTATCCCCGATGTAAACGGTGACTTTACCCGCGAGATGAAGATGATGGTAAACCTGTCTAGCAAAGGAATGGGCTATCGTTCTTGGCGCTATTCTATGCTGGTGAGAGACGGGGTGATTGAAAAAATGTTTGTTGAACAAGATGGGGTTGAAACAATCCCGATGGTTTCTAATGCTGAAACAATGTTGAACTACATTAACCCAGAGGCGGAGAAGCCTGAACAGACGGCTGTGCTGATGCAAATGTGGCGAACAATGCTTTCTGATTAAAGCTTGGATGTTGCTCATTCCCAGCATTAATCAATTTGGTTATTCTCTAAATCGGCAGCGGTAAACGTCAGTGAATAAAAAGAGATCTGTCTAACTTTCTCTTAAACAGAATTTTTCTAATTTAAGTATTGTTGCAAATAACTAAGGGTGAGCAGCTTAGTTTCTGCCACCAGTTCTTGACGAAATTCTGGCTCTCCGCTGAGGGAAAGCCATAAAAGCTCAGTAATTGTTTTAGTAACCACCATTGCGATACGCTCACACTTTGTAAGCGCCAAACTTGACTGACGCGAATGAAAGAATTGAGCCAGTTCATCAATCACCTGATATTCAAAGTCATCGATTTTTTCAATGGCAGACCATGTGATGGTGTCTAAAAGCTGTTCAAAAATAGCGCGTGACCCTGGATAGTCGGTATAAAACTGGTCAAACACGTCAATCATTCGATCAACATAGCTGTGTAAGGGCAGGGTTACGGCTTCCGGCGTGTGCAGGTCGAGAAATTGCTGATACTGGGTCTCCATATAGCGAATGGCCAGGGCCTTAAGAATCGCTTCCTTGTCAGGGAAAAATTGGTAAAGCGACCCGACCGATACGGTGGCCCGAGCTGCGATTCTACGGGTCGTTGTAGATTCATACCCCACTTCTAGAAATAGCTGCTCGGCAGCATCCAAAATTTGTTTGACCCGCTCCTGACTGCGGGCCTGCTTAGGCTGTCGCCGCATCTTATTGAGCTTTGATGGACTAGAAGAATCTGATGGGGACATTGATGGTTGCTGCCGCTGATTGACAAACCGATCCGGGACTATGACATCCGTCGATTACTATACCTGCCTGGTCAAGGTGAAATCATACCGGGTCAGCCGTGATGGGTTGACAAAACATGAACATCGTTCGTATTTTATAAACATGAACATCGTTCGTATTCTACCTCTTTGTTGAGTAGGCATTTCCATGGGAACCATTTCTCGACGCTTTGTGATGTCCTTGCTTGCAGCTGCGATTCCTTGTCTAGGCAGGAAACGTCACCCCGTCACTACAACTGACTTGTCAGACCAAACCCACTACGACACAATTGTGATCGGTGCTGGGGCGGCTGGGTTAGCCGCGGGCCGGACATTGCAGGAGGCTAACCGCTCTGTGCTGCTGCTTGAGGCTCGCGATCGCATCGGCGGCAGGGTTCACACAACCTACGATTTTGCCCCCCACCCTATTGAACGCGGGGCAGAATACCTCCACGGGGAAAACATTGTCACCTGGGACTGGGTGCGTCGCTACCGGCTAGGGACACTGTCTGCCTTTGAGCAGGATCGGCACCAGTTTATGTACGTTAACCAAACGCTGCTCCCGTTCAGACGTTGGTCAACAATTCCTGGTATGGACGTCCTGACGGATGGTTCATCCATTGACGTCGTGATCGCTCAATGGATCGATGCGGGCAAACCTGACGTTAGTCTGGCTGAGTTTCTCTCGCTTCACCAGGTCGAGCTGTCAACGGATGTTCGTCGCATCGTCGATCATTTTTTTAGCGGTAGCTATGCTGCAAATCTCGACCAGCTAGGAATATATGGGTTAGCAGAGTTGTCCTATGCCGGCGATGGCGACAGCTATTTTCGGCTAAAAGAAGGCTACTCTCATTTATTTGAACAATTTGCCGCCGGACTTAATATTCGGTACAACACCCCTGTTGCGGCCATTCACTGGGGGTCATCGGGGATAGAGATTCAAACGGAAAGTGACAAAACCTACACCGCACAGCAAGTTGTGATCACCCTGCCCCTGGCGCTGCTTCAGAAGAATGCGGTGGAGTTTGTACCTGCGCTACC
>CALBPH010000811.1 GCA_937899365.1 uncultured Leptolyngbya sp. | reverse complement strand
GGCATTGACGGACTTACGACCGACAATGGTGGCATTGCCTTTAAACAGCTTTAGGCGAATGGTGCCGGATACTCGTACTTGGGTCTGCTCAATAAAGGCGTCGAGGGCTGCTTTGAGGGGACTAAACCAGAGGCCGTTGTATACCAACTCGCTGTAGGTTTGTTCGATGCCGCGTTTGTATTGGGGTACTTTGGCATTTAGAGTGAGACTTTCGAGATCGCGGGGGGCGGCGATGAGCACTAGTAGAGCAGGGGTTTCGTAGATCTCACGAGACTTGATGCCGACAACTCGATTCTCAACTAGATCAAGGCGGCCAATGCCATGGGTGCCGGCGAGGTCATTGAGTTGGGTAATAAGTTCAACCGGACCTACAGGATTGCCATTGATTTGATTGGGAACACCGTGCTCAAAGCTGATTTCAACATATTCGGGCTGGTCAGGGGTGTCTGCAATTGCTTTGGTCAAGGCGTAGACTTCTTCGGGGGGTTCAGCCCAGGGGTCTTCGAGAATGCTGGCTTCGACGCTGCGACCTAGCAGATTGCGGTCAATGCTGTAGGGGGAGGACTTTTTGACGGGGAAAGTGAGGCCAAACTGTTCGCCGTAGGCGATGGCTTCTTCGCGGCTCATGCCCCATTCGCGGGCGGGGGCCAGGACCTTGAGGTTAGGATTGAGGCCTGCGATCGCAACATCAAACCGCACCTGATCATTTCCTTTACCCGTACAGCCATGGGCCACGGCATCCGCGCCGTACTTCTCAGCGGCCGCCACCAACGCCTTAGCAATGAGCGGACGGGCCAGGGCCGTAGACAAGGGATAGCGGTCTTCATACTTGGCATTAGCCTTGATCGCTGGAAATGCATAATCCGTGATGAATGTTTCCGTCACATCCACCACCAGCGATTCCATCACCCCTGCATTGAGCGCTTTTTTCTGAATTGGCCCGAGTTCCTCGCCTTGGCCGAGATCTGCCGCCAGCGTGATCACCTCTTTCACGCCAAACTCATTTTTTAAGTACGGTATGCAGACAGTGGTGTCTACACCTCCAGAATAGGCAAGTACAACCCGTTCAGCCCGACCCATAATATGATTTCCGATTAAACTACAAACCTATATAGTACGGCAGGGATTGAAGTGGGAACATACCTGTTCCTAAGATCGTCAAGCTGGCCCGCTATCATAGATGTGGCTTCCCTTAACGGTCTATTCATGTTCTTGAGTGTTGTTATACCCACATACAACCGCAAACCCATTTTAGAAAAATGCCTGCGAGCCATGGAGCACCAGGTATTGCGCGCCGACACTCCAGTTGAAAACTATGAAATTGTAGTGGTAGATGACGGGTCCACCGATGGCACGGTGGAGTGGTTAAGGGCTGAAGATTTTCCCCATGTCAAACTATATGAGCAAAATCATAGGGGCGCTGCCGCTGCTCGTAACCTAGGTGTAGAGAGGGCTGTGGGAGACACGATTATTTTTATCGACAGCGATTTAGTGGTGTTGGATGGTTTTTTGCAGCACCATGCCGATACCCTGACAAAACACTACAAAAGTCAGGGCAATGACGGTGTATTTACCTATGGACGGGTGGTGAATACATGTAATTTTGAGGACCCCACGTCTGAACCGTTTAAGGTGACGGATTATTCTCAGGCGTTTTTTGCCACGGGGAATGTTGCGATCGCAAAACACTGGTTAACAGAAGCTGGCCTATTCGATTTGCAGTTTACCCAGTATGGCTGGGAAGACCTGGAGCTAGGTGTCCGCCTCAAAAACCTAGGCCTAAAGCTGATCAAATGCCCAGAGGCTGTGGGCTACCACTGGCACCCTCCGTTTAGTCTAGACGACCTGCCCCGGCTGATTGATGTAGAAATTCAGCGCGCCCGCATGGGGGTGGTCTTTTATCAAAAACATCCCACCCTGGACGTGCGCATGATGATCCAGATGACCTGGCTTCATCGACTCCTCTGGGGACTCCTATCCCTAGGCGGATTACTCAATGAACGTACCCTTAAACCCCTATTACAGTGGCTAATTGATCAAGGACGCCCCCAACTATCCCTAGAAGTTGCCCGTATTTTTCTCAACTGGTACAACGTCAATGCCGTTTATGCCGCCTATCGCGAACAGTCATAGGGCACAAATTTACCCCTAAGGGTGAGGTGGCAACCACCGACCCTGCTTACCATAAAAGCTGAGTAGCCACACACAATAACCGTCCTATGACGGATGTCAACACTACCGCACAGTTGCTATACACAGTAATTACACCGTAAAGATAGTGAGAACTTAAACTAATTTCAGCTTCTTTTGAAAATTTTGTACCTATCACTACATCAATGAACGTCCGCAGTAGCTAGCTTAATATGAAGAAAATTACTGTTATTAATCTAGAGTATGAACCGACTTGAAAAACGGTCACTATGCCAGGATTTCATAGACTAAATTATCCCAATAATTAGCAACAATAGAAAATTTATTAAACCCAACTTATTGCCCATCTTCCACTGCTCGTACTATGCAATCTGATAACGTTCAACTATTTCGCATGTTAATTGAAGCCGGTGCTCAACCGGGTGAAGATTTTTCCTACGATCTGGGTCAGGGAACTTGCCATATTAATGAGCGCGGTTTTATTTTGCTGCAAAATACATTTCCCCACATTGACTGGCATGAAATTTCCAGTGTGGTTGAACGGGATTTAGACGGCCCTGTCAAAACGCTTAACGAGTATTTAGGAGTGGATTTTGCGTTAGGGGTTTTACAGCGCTTACAACAGCGTTTACAACAGCTACCTACCAACGAAGCGGCTTGGTATGTGCATCAAATTCTCGGGGGGGTAGAGCAGCGCACAGGTATTGCCCTTTATCAGTTAATCCAGCGAGATTTACCGGTTGACACCTGTCGGCGATTGGATCAGCTGCTCAAGCTCACCCCCATGACCCCCTGTCAACTCTGGATAGAAGATTTGGTTTTAGCCGCCGGTGGTTCATATGACGACATTGAATACGACGGCGATGAAGTATTACTCAGTGAAGCCGGTGTTGCACTGCTAACTCAGGTTTGGACAGGGGAGTTAGAGATTCAGGATGACCTGGCCGCTTAGTCTATTTGTAGATCCGCCTATAGAGACGTTCCATGGAACGTCTCTATAGGCGGATCTACAAATAGACTAAGCGGCCAGGTCATCCTGAATCTCTAACTCCCCTGTCCAAACCTGAGTTAGCAGTGCAACACCGGCTTCACTGAGTAATACTTCATCGCCGTCGTATTCAATGTCGTCATATGAACCACCGGCGGCTAAAACCAAATCTTCTATCCAGAGTTGACAGGGGGTCATGGGGGTGAGCTTGAGCAGCTGATCCAATCGCCGACAGGTGTCAACCGGTAAATCTCGCTGGATTAACTGATAAAGGGCAATACCTGTGCGCTGCTCTACCCCCCCGAGAATTTGATGCACATACCAAGCCGCTTCGTTGGTAGGTAGCTGTTGTAAACGCTGTTGTAAGCGCTGTAAAACCCCTAACGCAAAATCCACTCCTAAATACTCGTTAAGCGTTTTGACAGGGCCGTCTAAATCCCGTTCAACCACACTGGAAATTTCATGCCAGTCAATGTGGGGAAATGTATTTTGCAGCAAAATAAAACCGCGCTCATTAATATGGCAAGTTCCCTGACCCAGATCGTAGGAAAAATCTTCACCCGGTTGAGCACCGGCTTCAATTAACATGCGAAATAGTTGAACGTTATCAGATTGCATAGTACGAGCAGTGGAAGATGGGCAATAAGTTGGGTTTAATAAATTTTCTATTGTTGCTAATTATTGGGATAATTTAGTCTATGAAATCCTGGCATAGTGACCGTTTTTCAAGTCGGTTCATACTCTAGATTAATAACAGTAATTTTCTTCATATTAAGCTAGCTACTGCGGACGTTCATTGATGTAGTGATAGGTACAAAATTTTCAAAAGAAGCTGAAATTAGTTTAAGTTCTCACTATCTTTACGGTGTAATTACTGTGTATAGCAACTGTGCGGTAGTGTTGACATCCGTCATAGGACGGTTATTGTGTGTGGCTACTCAGCTTTTATGGTAAGCAGGGTCGGTGGTTGCCACCTCACCCTTAGGGGTAAATTTGTGCCCTATGACTGTTCGCGATAGGCGGCATAAACGGCATTGACGTTGTACCAGTTGAGAAAAATACGGGCAACTTCTAGGGATAGTTGGGGGCGTCCTTGATCAATTAGCCACTGTAATAGGGGTTTAAGGGTACGTTCATTGAGTAATCCGCCTAGGGATAGGAGTCCCCAGAGGAGTCGATGAAGCCAGGTCATCTGGATCATCATGCGCACGTCCAGGGTGGGATGTTTTTGATAAAAGACCACCCCCATGCGGGCGCGCTGAATTTCTACATCAATCAGCCGGGGCAGGTCGTCTAGACTAAACGGAGGGTGCCAGTGGTAGCCCACAGCCTCTGGGCATTTGATCAGCTTTAGGCCTAGGTTTTTGAGGCGGACACCTAGCTCCAGGTCTTCCCAGCCATACTGGGTAAACTGCAAATCGAATAGGCCAGCTTCTGTTAACCAGTGTTTTGCGATCGCAACATTCCCCGTGGCAAAAAACGCCTGAGAATAATCCGTCACCTTAAACGGTTCAGACGTGGGGTCCTCAAAATTACATGTATTCACCACCCGTCCATAGGTAAATACACCGTCATTGCCCTGACTTTTGTAGTGTTTTGTCAGGGTATCGGCATGGTGCTGCAAAAAACCATCCAACACCACTAAATCGCTGTCGATAAAAATAATCGTGTCTCCCACAGCCCTCTCTACACCTAGGTTACGAGCAGCGGCAGCGCCCCTATGATTTTGCTCATATAGTTTGACATGGGGAAAATCTTCAGCCCTTAACCACTCCACCGTGCCATCGGTGGACCCGTCATCTACCACTACAATTTCATAGTTTTCAACTGGAGTGTCGGCGCGCAATACCTGGTGCTCCATGGCTCGCAGGCATTTTTCTAAAATGGGTTTGCGGTTGTATGTGGGTATAACAACACTCAAGAACATGAATAGACCGTTAAGGGAAGCCACATCTATGATAGCGGGCCAGCTTGACGATCTTAGGAACAGGTATGTTCCCACTTCAATCCCTGCCGTACTATATAGGTTTGTAGTTTAATCGGAAATCATATTATGGGTCGGGCTGAACGGGTTGTACTTGCCTATTCTGGAGGTGTAGACACCACTGTCTGCATACCGTACTTAAAAAATGAGTTTGGCGTGAAAGAGGTGATCACGCTGGCGGCAGATCTCGGCCAAGGCGAGGAACTCGGGCCAATTCAGAAAAAAGCGCTCAATGCAGGGGTGATGGAATCGCTGGTGGTGGATGTGACGGAAACATTCATCACGGATTATGCATTTCCAGCGATCAAGGCTAATGCCAAGTATGAAGACCGCTATCCCTTGTCTACGGCCCTGGCCCGTCCGCTCATTGCTAAGGCGTTGGTGGCGGCCGCTGAGAAGTACGGCGCGGATGCCGTGGCCCATGGCTGTACGGGTAAAGGAAATGATCAGGTGCGGTTTGATGTTGCGATCGCAGGCCTCAATCCTAACCTCAAGGTCCTGGCCCCCGCCCGCGAATGGGGCATGAGCCGCGAAGAAGCCATCGCCTACGGCGAACAGTTTGGCCTCACTTTCCCCGTCAAAAAGTCCTCCCCCTACAGCATTGACCGCAATCTGCTAGGTCGCAGCGTCGAAGCCAGCATTCTCGAAGACCCCTGGGCTGAACCCCCCGAAGAAGTCTACGCCTTGACCAAAGCAATTGCAGACACCCCTGACCAGCCCGAATATGTTGAAATCAGCTTTGAGCACGGTGTTCCCAATCAAATCAATGGCAATCCTGTAGGTCCGGTTGAACTTATTACCCAACTCAATGACCTCGCCGGCACCCATGGCATTGGCCGCCTTGATCTAGTTGAGAATCGAGTTGTCGGCATCAAGTCTCGTGAGATCTACGAAACCCCTGCTCTACTAGTGCTCATCGCCGCCCCCCGCGATCTCGAAAGTCTCACTCTAAATGCCAAAGTACCCCAATACAAACGCGGCATCGAACAAACCTACAGCGAGTTGGTATACAACGGCCTCTGGTTTAGTCCCCTCAAAGCAGCCCTCGACGCCTTTATTGAGCAGACCCAAGTACGAGTATCCGGCACCATTCGCCTAAAGCTGTTTAAAGGCAATGCCACCATTGTCGGTCGTAAGTCCGTCAATGCC
>CALBPH010000810.1 GCA_937899365.1 uncultured Leptolyngbya sp. | reverse complement strand
GGTATCGCATACGGTTACCTGGTAAGCGTCCCGTCCCTGCCAGTGGGTGCTATCCAAATCAACCGTCACGCTGCCCTCAGGGGTGTATTGAATGGCATTACTAATCAGGTTAGTAAACAGTCGCAGCAGCTGGTCGCGATCGCCGGTTATGGTGAGCGGCTGGGAGTCTGCCCCTTGATAAACCAGCTTTAGCCCCTGACCCTGGGCTATTAGCGCCTGTTCTTCCACCACGTCCGACAGTAACTTGAGCAGATCCAGCTCTTCCCACTGCATGGGGATGAGTCCCCCATCCTGGCGGGCCAAAAATAAAAGATTATCCACCAATCGCCCCAGACGACGGGTTAGCCGCTCTACCACCTGTAGCTGGCTATGCTGAAAGACCGCGTCTGGTTCAGGATCGGCCAGGGCCACCTGAACATTGGTTTGGATCACGGCAATGGGGTTACGCAGCTCGTGGGACGCGTCGGCGGTAAACTGCTTGAGCTGCTGATAGGACTGACGCACCGGTGCCATAGCCAGCCCCGACAGCAGCCAGCCAATGGTGCCCGTGGCCACAATAATCAGCCCTGACCAAATGCTCAGATCAATCACTAGCTGACGACTGGGCTTGCTGACCTCAAACCAGGGATGACTGACGCGGAGATACCCCAGGATCTGATTGTTGATCTGCACGCGGCGGCTAATTTGTCGCAGCACCTGATCGTTACCCTGATCGCTTTTTAGATGCACCGTTTCCCCGGCGGCATTGAGCTGCAGCGGTAGGCCAATGGGCACCGATAGGGTACTCCACTGGAGCTGACCGGTCGGCCCAAACCATTCAATGTCAATGTGGTCGTCCTCTAGGGTTTGGGCATTGTCACGAAAACTATCGTCCACATTCACCTGCAGCGGGGCCTGCCCTTTTACCCCCGCCGCGGTCAATACCCGCCCCGTAGAGGGAGCCGCCGCCTCAATTACCAAAGAACGCTGAACCACCTCCACCACATGGTTAAGGGTGTCATCCACCCGCTCCACCAGGGTATTGCGCACGTAGAAATATACACCGCTGGCAAAAATCAGCAGCAAAATAGCCGTAACGCTGGTATACCAAAAGGCCAAGCGACGGCGGGTGGTTTGGAACATGGGTGACTGGGTCACAACTAGTCAGATCCGTTAGTTCGAGACATCATAGAGTATGTAGCACCCAACCAATCTATCCCCGACGCATCCAACTATGACAGCTCAGTTGACTAAACCGTCCCCCATTCCCGAGACCCTTGAGCAACAGCGGCTATTCTTTGCGTCGGATCAGACCAAACCTTTAGACTTTCGTCTGGCTCAGTTAACCAAGCTAAAACAGGCCATCATTGACCGCCAGGCTGATATTGTAGCGGCGGCCAAGGCCGATTTGGGCAGGCCTGAGTTTGAAGCCTATTTTGAAATCGCCACCCTCTCAGAAATTAACTTGGCGATCAAAAAGCTCAAAACGTGGATGAAGCCCAAGCGTGTAAAATCCACCCTAGAAAATTTTCCGTCCTCGGCCTGGATCCAGCCCGATCCCCTGGGGGTCGTGCTGATCATTGGTCCTTGGAACTATCCGTTTCAGCTGATGGTGTCGCCATTGGTGGGTGCGATCGCAGCCGGGAACTGTGCCATGCTCAAACCCTCAGAACATGCACCACACACCGCTAACGTGGTAGCTGACCTAATCGCCGACACCTTCGACCCCAGCTACATCACCGTATTTGAAGGAGATGCCAGCATCAGCCAACAGCTATTAGCTGAAAAATTTGACCACATCTTCTTTACCGGGGGCACCGCCATTGGTCGCATCGTTATGGCCGCCGCCGCCAAGCACCTCACCCCCGTCACCCTAGAGCTAGGCGGCAAAAGCCCCTGCATCATTGACGCTGACATCAATCTAGACCATGCGGCCAGACGCATTGCCTGGGGCAAATATATTAATGCGGGCCAAACCTGTATTGCCCCCGACTATTTGCTCATCGACCGCACCATCAAAGATGACTTTCTCACCAAGTTAACCGCCGCCATCCACGACTTCTTTGGAGACGATCCATCCCAAAGTGCTGACCTCAGCCGCATCATTAACCAGCGGCAGTTTGAGCGCCTAACTAGGCTGCTCGATAGCGGCACGGTACTCATCGGTGGCGAAACTGATGCCAGCACCCGCTACATCGCCCCCACGGTGCTAGACAACGTCACCTGGGACTCCCCCGTCATGCAGGACGAAATATTTGGTCCAATTTTGCCCATAGTGACCTACGACCGCTTTGACCAAGCCCTCAGCCAAATCAAGGCCCGTCCCAAACCGCTGGCCCTGTATCTGTTTTCCCGTGACACTGCCAAACAGCAGCAGGTTTTAACAGGAACTTCCTCGGGGGGAGTCTGTCTGAACGATACGGTGCTACACATCGGCGTACCCGATTTGCCCTTTGGTGGTGTGGGGCAAAGTGGCATGGGTAGCTACCATGGCAAGGCCTCATTTGATACCTTTTCCCATTACAAGAGCGTTCTCAAAAAGACGTTTTGGTTTGATCTAGACTGGCGTTATGCCCCCTACAAGCCCTCGAAACTAGCCCAAATCAAAAAACTTGTCACTCGGTAATCGTCACTATTTTGACGGGTTTGGCCCAGCCACAGTCGAAGCGCTAGTCAAGAGATAGGATAGATTGGCCTGGTCACGGCATAGCTGCAACTTAACAGGCAACCCACTAGGGAAAGAGGAGACAGACAATGGCCTACGATTTTGACCTGTTTGTGATTGGTGCTGGTTCGGGTGGAATTGCCACCGCAAGACGGGCCGCCCAGTACGGGGCAAAGGTAGCTGTGGCCGAATTTGATCGGCTGGGGGGTACCTGCGTAAATCGTGGCTGCGTCCCCAAAAAACTCATGGTCTACGCGTCTCATTTTGCTAGTCATGTGCAGGAGGCTGCGGGGTATGGCTGGACATTTGAACCGGGCAACTTTGACTGGGGCCATATGATCAAAGCCGTCAACGATGAAGTGACGCGACTAAATGCCATCTACCAGCGCATGATCGACAATGCGGAAGTGGCTTTATACAAAGGTCATGCCCGGATCGTAGATTTCCACACCATTGGAGTCGCCGACCAGACCGTTACCGCCGAGAAAATTCTAATTGCCGTCGGAGGCAAACCCAGTAGACCCAATATTCCAGGAATTGACCTGGCCATCACCTCCGATGAGATTTTTAGTTTAGCCCAGCAGCCCAAACGGATGGTCATTTTTGGCGGTGGCTACATCGGCTGTGAGTTTGCCTGTGTGCTCAATGCCCTAGGGACAGACGTCACCCAAATTATTCGTCGCGACAAGATTCTACGGGGCTTTGATGAAGATATTCGCACTGAAGTGCAAGACGCCATGCTACGCCACGGCATCCGTATTGTTAATGACGAGCTGGTTAGCCTTGAAAAACACAAAGATGGTCTGCAGGTTAACTTAAAAAACAACAATATGGTACTGACCGATGTTGTTGGCCTATCCGCCCTGGGACGAACGCCTAGGCTTGAGAATCTTGGACTAGAAAATACTCGGGTTGACGTGGAAAAAGGAGCCATTGTAGTAGATGCCCACAGCCAGACCGCAGAATCCAATATTTATGCGGTGGGAGACTGTACTGACCGGATTAACCTTACCCCAGTAGCCATCAATGAAGGCCGTACATTTGCCGACACTCACTATGGTGGCAAGCGTCGGGTCATGGGCCATGAGAATGTTCCTTCAGCGGTATTTACCACACCAGAAGTAGCCACAGTTGGCATGACCGAAATCCAGGCAATCGAGAAATATGGCGAAGCCGGCATTAAGGTCTACCGTTCCCGGTTTAGACCGATGTACTACACCCTGCCTAAGCTCGAAGAAAAAACGCTGATGAAGCTAATTGTCCATGTACAGACCGATAAAATTCTCGGGGCCCATATGGTGGGAGATTCTGCAGCTGAGATTATTCAAGGTATAGCCATTGCCGTAAAAATGGGCGCTACTAAAGCGAACTTCGACGCCACCGTTGGTATACATCCCAGCTCTGCAGAAGAGTTTGTCACCATGAGGTAAGAGAACCTGACGCAATTTCACCAGTAGTGTACCCAATAGAATTCGTCTGGAAGACAACTGACCCCATATCTCTACTAAAGTAGGGTAGCCGCTGTGGTCGTCCATCACAGCCATATAATTTAGGGCGTTGCTGATCTTCGGGATGATTTTATCTGTAAGGTGCTGCCCTACGGCATATTTAACCGTTCGGTTCATCCTCTAAATCAGCAACGGCTAATTTAGAGATTAAGCTGAATATCTAAAAAAGTGTTTTAGGCCAAAAATACTTGTATAGTCAACATAAGCCCCTGAAGTCATTGACTTTGCTGATGTCATATTAAGTTCCGACTAAAGTACTATTGGAAAATTGTTGTAGCAACGGCAACCATGTAGGTGACAAGTTTTTGTCTGCTTAACAACAAATAAAACTATGACACCATTCAATGCCTACCTCCATCGGCTCCAGTCCGATGATAGTGCCCTCAGTGACTTTCTTACTGATCCTATTAGTGAGGGCGAGGCAAACGGTCTAACAAAAGCAGAGCGTTCAGTGCTCCGTCGAGTCCTTGTTTCTGCAAGCAACAACTCCACTAATGGGTATGCCATAGTTCGTCCACTCCAGGCATATCGCCAGGGTGTACGGCTGCTGCAAAACACGATGCATCGCAATATGGGCGCTGCTGCCGCAGCTGTTGCGTCAGGTGCTGTAGCATCGGATGCCACCGCGGACGGCACAAGTACACTGTTGGTATACTACGGTCCCGATCCATCTAAGCCCACTGATCAGCCCTATGCTAATGGAGTACACTTCACAGGCACCGGTAACACCATAGGAAAGCTGATAGACAACGTTGTCGCCAATAACCCAACGCTGAGCTACGAAAACTCCACACTAAAATACCCTGATCCCGGTCCGTTCATTGGCAGTTTCACAATTAATGGAAAGACCTACAATGCACCACCACCGACAACGGGTGAGCAAGCAGGTATTCCTTTCTGGTTCTACTCTATCAACGGTAAACCCGGTCCTAACACCCTAGGCACAGGTGCACGCAAATCATACCTCAATCAACCCATTGAGCCTCACTCTGTGGTCTTCTGGCAGGTAATCGCGCCAGGGACTGACTATGGATTCCAAGCTTGCGGACCGGCTCCCAAACTTAGCCTAGTTAGTAGCTAAGAACCATCGTCAATGGGAGAGTTTAACCACAGCCCTATTCTCTCCCATTGACTAATGGAATCCTATTTTAAGAAGTTGTGGGAGAGTCATTTCGATCTTCTTGATCTTTTAGGGTGCCACCTTTTAGAGTGCCAGTCACTCTAAGTTCTATGCTTTGACAAGTTTTTCAATCGCGTCTGCGTTTGTTGGCAACGCTGCTGTCAGCACCTCACAGCCATCCTCTGTAATCAACACATCATCCTCAATACGAATTCCTCGCACATCTGCAAACTGCTCTAATCGCTGCCAGTTAACAATCTCACCATAGGTCTTTCGCATAGTCACATCATCTAAAATGCCGGGCACCTGATAAAAACCAGGTTCGATCGTCACTACCATACCCGCCTGCAGCGGTCGGTCCAAACGCAAGAATCCTAACCCAAAGCGTTTGCTACGTTCTCGCCCCGATGCATAACCAGCAAGATCACCCAGATCTTCCATATCATGAACGTCTAGCCCCAGAAGATGACCCACACCATGGGGAAAGAACAACGCATGGGCATCTTGTTCTACCAAGTCGTCGGGCTGGCCAATGCGAATACCGCGATCTTCTAGACCTGCTGCCAGGGTACGACAGGCGGTCAAATGGACCAGTCGGTGCTCTACCCCTGGTTTAGCTATCTCAATACAAGCGTCATGGGCGGCGAGCACAACATCATAAAGGTCGCGCTGTGTGGAGGAGAACTGACCGCTCACAGGCCAGGTGCGGGTAATGTCTGAAGCCCATCCGGTATCAGTTTCTGCACCGACATCAGCCAAGATTAGATCGTTCTCTTTGAGGGGATGATGGTAGTGATTGTTATGGAGCACTTCACCATGAACAGTAACAATACTGTTGTAGGCGCAAGTCATCCCCTGAGCCATGATGACCTGTTCCATGGCAGCTCGAATGTGCGCTTCTGTTAGCTCTTGGCCCAACGCTGTGGTGGCCATGCCAGTTGTGTGGGCCGTAACCGAAACCCCAGCCGCACGACGGATTTCGTCTAT
>CALBPH010000809.1 GCA_937899365.1 uncultured Leptolyngbya sp. | reverse complement strand
CTGACCACGCTGGCAAATCCCAAAACCGCCGGTACAATGGGAATCCACCCCCCGTAGAGAAAGAGAAGCCAGCCGGTGCTGATGAGGATAAACAATGCGATCGCACTGCTCAGTGTTAACAGTACAAACCGTTGAATGTGCCAGGTTAGAACCCCACCAATAAAGCACCAGGCACCTATCCACAACGTTTCTTGCCATTGGGACCAGCCCCAAATCAGCCCATAATCTCCCGCAACAACCGACAAAATTTGACTGACGGCCTGGGCATGGACCAATACCCCAGGTGTTGTTGCCGCTGAGTTTGTTTCAGCATTGAGCGGGGTAAAAAAGGTGTCCTTAATGCTAGGGGCTACGGTGCCGATCAAAACCACTTTGTTCTTAAACCAGCTAGGGTCAATTTCACCGTTTAAAACATCCGTTAAAGAGACTTGTCCTATAGCGTCATTATTTGTCTGATATTGCAGCATCACCTGGTAGCCCCCCATGTCGGCATTGTGATACCCCCCTGTGTTTGACGCCAATGGTGGAAACAGGGTCCCCGCAATCGTTAATCCCTCCAGGTTCTTCTCAAAAATATCTGGGCCATAGCGATTTCTCAGAACGTGGAGGCTTAACCGTAAACCCAGAGCATAAAAATCATCAGGGGCAATCGATGCAAACATAAAATTGCGTCGAATCACACCATCAGTGTCTGCAACAAAGTCTGCAAAGCCAATGCGCTCCGGATCCATCCCCTGGGGAGCTGGGCTATTACGTGTGGGATCTAACCCCACGTCGTATACCCCATAAACGTTCTCCATCGCCAGCTGTGTAACTAGGCGCTCCCGTCCAGGTGGATGGTCAATATCCCGATAGATATCCAACCCAATGGCAGCAGGTTTATAGGTTTGTAAACGCTCCAGTAGCTCAGCCACCGTATCGTCACTCAGGGGCCAATTATTATAGTGACGAATATCCGCCTCATTAATACCCACCACCACTACCTCAGGTAATCCTACCTCCGTGGCATAGTGGCGCATTTGGCGATCAAACATTTTAAGTTCTAGCCCCTCTAGTCCCCCCAGCTGACGAATGACAATGACAACATAAGCAGCCCCCAAGGCAATCTGTATGTAGCCATATTGCTGCAGCTGTCGCCACAGCATCAGCTGCGCAGAACGTAGCCCACGACGGTAAAAGCGACCAAAGCGCAATGGGTCCCCCTAAAATTAGGTAGTCGGATGGTTATAAGGTAACGATTAATCAGGTGGTAGATGTGCCTACCAAGAATGCCCAATCATCGTAAAACCGGACCAATAGGCCGGATGACTAAAATCCCAACTACCACTAGCATCCAAGCTAGGAAGGTGACCAATGGTGTGATCTCCGGTGCCATACACGGTACCATCTGCAATCCCAACCTTTCCTTGCAGCATGGCCAACTGCGCCTGACGCAGGGCTGCACTGCGGGTCAATGGCTGTTCCAGGGCCCGATAAAACTCCGACATAAGTCCCAGGGTGCCTTCATCACTGATGGACCAAAGGCTGGCCAGGGCAGTTAGGACCCCCACATTGACGGCTAATCCTGCAAATCCAAATTCGGCACCATGATCGCCAAGCGCCGTGGCACAGGCACTCAAAATCAAAAACTCAATGGTCTCCAGCGGTAGCTCCTGCAGCTGATGGAGCTGTAACGCCTGTTCCCAGAGCTGTACATAGGATGACTCTAAATTGCCCGGTTGAAACACCGCATGGGTAGCCAGATGCACGCTGGTAAAACTGCCCTGTTCTAAACGCTGCTTGAGGGCATCAAGGGTTGCTTCATGGTCTAAATAGTGTTCATCGTTGTGGCTTTGACTAGCTAGCGCCAACTCCAAAGGCACGGCCGCTAAGTCGGGCTGCTGGTCAAACTCAGCAATGCCCATCGCCAGGGTAGACCGATGCCCCACGTCACGATTTGCCGGCGGCTCCATAGAGGTCAAACCGGCACTGGGCAGCAGTCCGATACTATAGTCCTCAATTAAAAAGCGGTTCCCATCATGGAGTGCGGCCAGGGGTAGAGACCGCAACCCCCGGTCGACAATAAAGCCAATGTGGTCGATATTGGCCGCTTCCAAATCGTCTAACATCGGTCGCACACACCAGTCGAATTACTGCTGTGCGGCGGGTAAATATTGGGCAGGGCGCAAAACAGGGTTAGTAATGGTCTGGTGAAATCTGTCCACAACAGCCTGGACCTCTGCTGCCGTTACCGGAACAGGACGATATATCGGGGCACCCTCACCATCCACCAGTACCAACTCCACATGGGTCTCTTGAAGCCGAACATACATGAGGGCAGGCGTAATACGTTGGCTATGGCTGACCTGGTTTAAAGCTTGCTGGGTTGTTTGCAAAGAGGGAGCGGGGGGCATCGGTAGATTCAGGGCTTCAACAAAATCAGATGAGAACGCCATCTCTATCTGAGCCCAAATTAACTCGCTATTGCTAATGGCCCGTTGACGCTCTCCTGTGAGATCACCCGTAATCTCATTGGGGCCATGGGTGAAGGCAGTGAGGGTTTGGATACCCGAAGAGTTTAGACTCTCTACAGATGGAATAAGTGCTTCAGCCGGTTCTAGAAGATGTAACTGGGGCGCTGGCGGTGAATCTAGCGGTATAGCTGACGGTGAATCTGGAAGCAAAACAGGGGGCTGAACGACAGGTGTTGGGGGCTGCTCAAATAGATTATTAAGTTCGATGGTATCTAAGCTAACGGCTTGAGCAACCGTTTGAGGCGCAGCTAGGGTATCTACCCCAGTGGCAATATTGCCCACCGTCCCATGCACATCGCTATTTCCCAACGAAAAAGGAACTGTCGGCTCACTACTGTAGGTCAAACCAATGGTCCCGTTGCCGGTGGTTAACAGACTGGCCTGGGGGGCAATACCAGAGATCGTCTCGATCACACGGATAGATTCTTGGGTCACCACCTCAATATCGCCACCTTCCCCTGCTCCTGTGGCGTCAATGGAGTCAATAACAATATTGCCATCAGCATAAAACTGAATATCTCCCCCGTGGGTTTTTGCCAGGTCAGGACTCACGGTGGTGGATGTAATTTCTTGGGCTGAGATCGCCCCCCGAACCGCATTTAGGGAAATGTCGCCACCGTGCCCCGTATTACTGCTGTTAGCACTAGTGTCGGCAGCCAGTGAATCGGTGGTGATAGTCTCACCCAGGCTGATCAGGGAGATAGCACCGGCCATACCAGAATTATTGGTGGTCGCGGTTGCGGCGGTGGTGATGTCATCAGTGACGATACGGCCCAGGGCATTTAACGTAATGTCCCCCCCAAAACCTATATTGTTATTGCCTGATGTATGGGTAGTTAGGCTACCCGTAACAATGTCGCCAGCTGTAGCACGGAGGGTGATTTTACCAGCGTTCCCCGTGTTGCTAAGGGCGTCGGTCGCGGATGTAATCGCTCCAGTGACAATGGTATCGGCCGCAGATAGAACAATATCACCCCCGTTTCCACTGTTGTTTAGGGTGCCACGAGCCGTACTGCTAAGGCTGGCAGCGCTGATACTTCCCTGGGTTGCTGTCAGACGAATATCGCCAGCATTTCTGGAGTTGTCAATGGCGGAAAACGCACTGGTGTCTAGCTCTCCAACGGTGATATCCGCAGCGGTGATGTCAATAGATTGCCCCGATGCCCTCAGGCGAGCGTCTGGGGCCATGGTAAAGCTGCCCTGCCCGTTGCCATCTGCATCTGCGACAAAGCTAATGCTGCTTGAGCCTGGGGCAACGGTTAATGCCCCATCCCCAGAAGGGTTGATGGTAATGTCATGGCTGCCCAAAACCTGAATCTGGTCAGTGGCGCTCAGCTGGCCGCCCACAACAGCCGTACCCAGGGGTAGCTCCCGTAGAGGGGATCCCGTCAGCCTGAGACTGCCATCCTCAGCGATCTCAATGGCGGCTGCATGGTCTGTTCCCTCGGAGGTAAGCCATGGAGGTAATGCCTGTGCCGTCTGGGCAAAACCAAACTGAAGTCCATCTGCAAAGACAACAGTTTCATGGGCACCAACGGCAGCTATGTTGACTGCCCCACCGCCCATGGTGCCCAAATTAACAACACTATGGCCGATCAGCGATAAAGACTGCTGTTCACCAACCCGGAGGTCGCCAAAATTTACGATGGTAGCCGGTTGCTCAGGGTTAAAATGCAGCTGCAAAACATTCCCTTGCACCCCTGTGGGGTTACCAACTAAGGCAAAACTACCCTGGGTAAAGTCCAGTCGATCGGCCGTTAAAGCCGTAAAGTCGCCAGCTAGATTAATCGATGCCCCAGCCCCAAACAGCATTCCTGCCGGATTCATCAAATACAAACTGGCTGGGCTACTGCCCATGGCAATCATCCCATCTATGCGGGATGGAACACCGTTGATGATCCGACTGAAAACAGTATCTACACCAGGGGCTACATGAAATTTCGCTATCTGGCTGCGCCCTAAGTCAAATTGCTCAAAACTATGGAATAAGAGGGTACCCTCATCTGCAAGGGTGCCACCAACAATGTCAAACTGACTATCGTGTTGAACAACTTGAGTTTGGATAGAATCTTGGGCCGAAACCACCTGGGCATAGGCCCCATGATGATCTAATCCCCATAGACCCAGGGTCGTTATCCCCAAAAAACATAGCGTTTGAACGCGACTACGCCGTAACGTTTGGAACCTGTCCATGACAATCGCTACTGCTCAGCTGTTGCTGTGGTGATCGTTTACTGGGCTATATCCGTGGTCGGAGCCAGGTCTACAGAATTGGCATCCACTGACAACGGCACGATTTGATCAAGCCTGGCCGATGCCATTAACCGATGCCACTGGCTTAATGCATCCTGATTGCGCGGCTGTTGTTGTAACTGCTCTAGCAACACACCCAAGCGATCGTACCAAAGCCCCCTACCTTCAGATGCTTCGACCCGATCAACCCACCCTTCCACTGAAATATTTTCTGAGTGGTTGTTAGGATTACAGATAATTGAGGCGGCCCAACGATAGCGCTGAGCGACTTCTAGCTTAGGTGCACCCACCATGGTGCCAAGGTCTAATCCCACGAGGTCAGCCGTCGGCTCGATCGTAAGAGCGGTTTGATAAATAATCTCGTCTTGAGCATTAAATAAATAAAATTCAAGCTGTTTAGCACTGGCTACGTCGGGTATGCTCAGCCAGAGTGTGGGTTCGGCAACGGCTGTTGCGCCCAAATTACTTTCGGGTATGATCGCCACCAGCGGATCGGCATTTTGAGCACAGGCCGATGTGGGTAGGCGAGAAGCACCGCTGATCCGCCGTCCGGGAAGACCTTGGCGTACCGGCTCTTCCTCTTTTGCTTGGGCAACTGTGGGAGAAAAACAAAAAACTCCCAGTACAACAACTAGTGCAGTGCGTCGAGCCCACCGTTTGGCAACCAGCAAAGGAGTGAATGGAGCTACAACGTTAGTGAGTGTCATATGAAATAATAAATCTGACGTTCTGTAGGTAATGGCACAGTGGTGCCTTAGATGAGACTTTAGATTTAGACAGCCCTCCCATAGGAGACATACTACCCAGCAGGCTTTTAGAGTCGAACGCAGATGGTCGAGAAAATCATATTTGCGTTCTGTTGATGGGTTAGAAACTCGATGATTCCGCGTATGTCCCGCTCTAACTTTTCTAAGCCATGGCAGCCTTCGTTCAAAACCGTAGTTGTACTTACCCGATCATGTGTTTTATGCAAAAATGCGCACAATCATTTAGGAAAAAGTAGAGAGAATTACTATTGAATAAAATGCCCTTTTTAGACACTGAAACCCATATCCATTAAAGAATAGAGCAAGATCTATCTGTCCTGTAAGATAAATTTGGTCAGTGCTTTTTTAAGAAAACATTATGAAGAGTATTCGCCATTTGGCGTAGGCAGAATGAATAAAAATGGGTGATTTTAATGATTTTACTTTTGCGAACCTATAATTTCGATTGATTCAATTACGTAGATAACATAAACGACTTACTACATCAGAATACTTGCGTGTTTTAGCAATAGCCTACGGACTGAGAGAGTCTCTTTAACGCAGATGACGGGAAATGTCATTAGCCATAAATCTAGTTTGAACCCATTGCATCGGTCAGGTTAATAAAGACTCAGCACAAGCTATGGGCGTATGGTCTACAAAAAGCCGTCTTAGAACAACATCTAAGACGGCTTACGCGGATTTCAATTGTGGATAATGGGTTTTAGCGACGCTGCTTTCCCTTGTAATTATGCTTTTCAGCCTTCAAGTTGCCCTTGCCATTCTGAGCAAACCTATCTTTGCTTCTAGATTCACGGGCTATGTAGTCAATCAGCGCCTGATTTACTAGTTGCTCATCGTAGTCTCTAGACGCTGATTGTAAATGCTGTTGGCTGGGCTGAAATGTCTTACTGATTGCTAGGAAAATACCGATGACGATAAATAGCGGTAGAAAAGGCATGGGGTACCCTCGTAAAATTCAGTAGATGCATTGATGAATGGGAACATGCAATCTAATGTACCCCTGTAAAAATACTGTGAAGATGATGGCGATCACAGGATTACTAGAATTTGGGCACAGGGTAGCTGTGACGTTTGAGAGAATACCCCAGGGCACAATTAGACCAGAGAGCGGCGCCAGTTAAAGAAACGACGAAGTATAGTCTGTAGCCGATCGTTTTTGGCGTAGCTTTGCTTGGTTAGCTGTAGGGCTGCTTTGGCATTGATCTCCGAGAGGGTGGGGTAGACGTGAATGATGCTTTTGATGGCTCCAATTTTCATCTTGTAGCTCATGGCTAATACAACCTCGTGAATCAGTTCACCGGCATGGGGACCGACGATGTGGGCCCCTAAAATTTCGCCGTTACTGCGGGTAATAAATTTGGCAAATCCATAGCCTGCAGCTTCGGCCAGGGCCCTATCCACATCTTTAAAGTCGTGTTTTAGGATGGCCACATCATCCCCATAGCGCTCCCGTGCCTGGGTTTCGGTTAGGCCTACGCGGGATAGCTCGGGTTCTGTAAAGGTAGCCCAGGGAATTACCCGGTAGTCTGCTTTTTTAGTGGCCAGAAATAGTGCATTCTGAATCACAACCGCGGCTTCGTATCCGGCAACGTGGGTGAACTGATAGCCCCCAATGACGTCACCTGCGCCATAGATGTGCTTCACGCTGGTTTGGAGTTTTTCATTGACCTTGATGCCGGCTTTACCCACCTCTACACCGGCTGCGTCTAAGCCCAGGGATTCCACGTTGGGTACCCGACCGGTAGAGAGCAAAATCTCATCTACGACCACTACCTGATTACCCAGGTAAAGGTGCTTTTTGCCGTCAATGACTTCTACTTTTTTGGCCCGGCTTTTGGTCAATACCCGAATCCCTTCAGACTCTAGCTGCTTTTGGACAACGGCGGCAGCTTCGGGCTCCTCCTTGGGCATGATCTGATCGCGGCTGGCAATGATGGTTACCTCTGCCCCCAGACGAGCAAAGGATTGGCCTAGCTCACAGCCAATGGGGCCAGCGCCCACCACGGCTAATGAGTCAGGCCGTTTTTTGAGGGAGAAAACCTGCTCATTGGTTAAAAAGCCTGCTTCTTTAAGACCTTCAATGGGGGGTAGGGCAGGCCGAGAACCGGTGGCAATCAAAAAGTTACGTCCTTTTAACTGGCGACCGTTAATTTCAAAGGTTTTGGCATCGGTGAATTGGCCAGATCCGTAGAAGACGTCTACGCCCAATGCTTCAAATCGCTCCGTCGAGTCGTGTTCTTGGATGGTGCCGACGACAGTCTGTACGTGATTGATGGCTTCTTCGAATTTGATGGTGGGGGTGGAGGTGTAGATGACAAATTGAGCCCC
>CALBPH010000808.1 GCA_937899365.1 uncultured Leptolyngbya sp. | reverse complement strand
ATAGACCACATAGGCCAAACACTGGCGGGAGCGAATATCATTAAACAGTCGCCCCCCAAAGCCATTGAGTACTTCGTTCAAAACCACCATGGGCGCATGGTCAGGGTTATCCAAGCGTCCGCCCAGATGACCAATATGAATATAGCTCTGGGTTAGCTGAGGCTGGTCAACCACATATAGGCCATTGGTTTGTTGCTGTACCTGGGGTAAATCCACATTAGCTTTTGCCCTCACTGACGGTGACCAGTCAGCAAAGAACTCTGCAATCAGCGCTTTCATCTGAGCAGGCTCAAAATCACCGCTGATGCCTAAAATCGTTCCCCTGGGCTGGATTGCTGTTTGATAAAAGTCAACGACATCATCCCGTGAAATATTCTCAACGTCGCTGTACTCCACCATGCGAGCAAACGGGCTCTCGTCGCCGTAGATCAGCTTACGAAACTCACGAGTGGTAACGTCATCCGGGTCGTCATTACGGCGGGCAATACTGCCGCGATACTGGCTTTTAATCAGGTCAATTTTCTCTGGGGAAAAAGCTGGCTGCTGAACCACCTCAGCAAAAAGTGAAAATACATCGCCCAGGTCTTCACTGAGAGCACTAAAATTAGCGCTGCCGCTGGTGGCATCTAAACTAGTTTCAACAGACGCAGCCCGCTGCTCTAAAAACTGATTGAGTTGATCCGGCGTATAGCTAGTGGTGCCCCCCACCCGCATGGCTTCTCCCATCATGCCAGCCAGTCCTGTTTTACCGTCAGGCTCCATAAACTCGCCGGCCCTAAAGGTGACTGAGCCACTCACTAAAGGCAGGTCATGCTTTTCTAGCAGGTAGACCACCATGCCATTGGGCAGCTCATAGCGCTCAAACTCAGGAATTTGAATTTCTCCTAGGGGCGCAAACTCTAATTCGTTATAGTCACGCGCCGTTACCGCATTGGCAGGTTTACTCCACCCCAACGTGAGCGCCAAGCCTAAGGTGGCTATGGCTAAGAAAAACCCTGTGGTCAGACGACGCTTGGAAAACCAGAACATAGGAGATATAGAAAATGGGCATTGGAATGATGGGCACAGTCCATCGAAAAACAGGCCTTATTCGATGGACATTCCGTAACTATGAGTCTGCCGATAGCAGTTTACCAACGGTACGATTGCTAGGTACAAAGGTTGATTGAGCCACCCGCTGGACGTCTTCAGCCGTAACAGCTTCGATCGCTTTCAGCTCTTCGAAAACATTGCGCCAATTGTTCGTTTTAGCCTCGTACTCAGTGAGTAAGCTGGCCATCCCTGAGTTGGAATCGAGACTGCGCAGCATCGATGCCCTAGCCTGGGTTTTTACGCGTTCTAACTCTTCTGGCGTCACCGGTTCTTGCTTCAGCTGGTTAAGCAAAGCATCCATGCGCTCAGCTATCTCATCCACAGTATGACCCGGTGCCGTCAGCCCATAAAGCAACAGAATATTGCCGTAGCGATCGCCAGGAAAGCCATTAGCGCTGCCGATGTTGAGGGAAATCTGGGATTGCTCCACCAGGTCTTGATACATGCGTGAGGTGCGACCACCCACCAAAATACTCTCAATCATGGAGTAGACCACATGGTCAGGGTGATTAATACCAGGACGATGAAAGCCTTCGAGGTACCAGGGTTGGCTGGGTAATGTCAGCTCAAACGATTTTTCTTCAGTTTGAGGCGGTTCTTCGATGGTGACGTCTGGGGGTAAGCTACGGGCTTTTGAACGTCCAAAGTAAGCTTCGGCTAAAGCTTGGACGTTATCGGGGTCAACATCACCGACCACGGCAGCAATTAAATTACTGGGTCCATAATAGGCGTCAAAGAATTCAGCAATATCTTCGCGGGTGGCGGTGCGCAGATCCTCCTGATAGCCAATCACCGGGCGACGATAGGGGTGCTGATCAAAGGCTACTTCTAGAAACTTTTCAACAATTTGACCGATGGGGGAATTGTCCACCCGCATACGACGTTCTTCGAGAATGACTTGCTTTTCTTTGTAGAACTCGCGGAAAACTGGGTCAAGAAAACGCGCCGACTCTAAGGACATCCACAGCTCTAGCTTATTGGAGGGCAGGCTGTAGAAGTATCGAGTGGCGTCGGCGGAGGTTGTGGCGTTAAGACCTCGACCGCCAGACTGTTCGATAATTTGACCAAATTTGTTTTGCTCGACGTAATCTGAAGCTTGAGCTTGAAGTGTTTCAAACTGCGATCGCAACGCCGCCACACTCTCTTCGTCTGCCGCCTGCTCAGCCGCCATCAGCTGATCAAACACCACATCCATCTCTTGCAGCAGGGGCGCTTCTGCCTGGTAATCCTTAGTACCGATTTTAGTCGTCCCCTTAAAGGCCAAATGCTCCAAGTAGTGGGCAACACCGGTGTGACCATCCGCCTCATTAACCGCCCCTACCTTGGCATAGAGCATCATCGACACCACCGGAGCCTGATGACGTTCCAGCACAATGAACTTCATGCCGTTATCCAGGGTAAACTCGCTAACGCCATTCGCCACCCGATCAATGTATGGCTGAATAGAGTTTTCCTTGCGTGTATTAACCAACCGGTCTAGAACAACCTCAACCGATGACTGAGCCCAAGCCGGTTCCCCTAACCCTAGCCAAACCGACATCGCCAAAACGGCTGCCCACAAAACCATTACCTTCGCCCTAGCCAACGGAGTTACGCCCATAGCACCTCAGCGCAAAATACCGTTACCAGCATAGATACTTTCTTATATCTTGTGTTGATAAGATAACGACAATTCCGCGAAATCACCGATACTCAAGTCCCTAACCTGGGCATAAACACAGAGCCACTCCGTAGCGACATGCTCCGTGCAATCCTTTCATAGCCCCTATCTTACGTAGATTTTAAGTAGGTGTATTTGTAAAACGCAAACATCTCAAACAACCCACCGACAACGCTCAGCGTTAGACAAATACTCACAACACCCTGCCAAACATCACCAGCACCAAAGGTGATCAAAAATTCCATCAGGCGATCTTTCCCCTGAACGCTCATGTCTGCCAAGGGAGACCATGACCCCATCGTCAGCACCCCTAAGGCTATCCCCAACGTGACAGCGGGCAAAAGGAAACACATCCCCGACGTCAGTACTAAAGCTATAAATAGCTGTAAACCCATCTTTACCTCCCACCACATCACAACTAGATGGGTGTAAGAAACCATCCCAACCATAGGGGCTATTGATGGTAATAAACGTCAGCTTGAGGAATCTTAAATTTTCATAAAATTACAGAGCATTTAGAACCTTACCTTCATCCTTTGCTTAACCGATTAAAATAAACGGGCCTTTACAACCCCCATTAGCTAAAGGAGTTGTCTGTCATGTCCGCCTCATATTCCTCATACAGCCTAGCT
>CALBPH010000807.1 GCA_937899365.1 uncultured Leptolyngbya sp. | reverse complement strand
CGCAATCCACCTGTGTAAATCTAATTAGCCTTAATTCTCAGTAGTTCTACAGATACAGCCGAATTATCCCAAATAAGCCTATTGACAACAATAGCTAATAAAATAATTGACCACCTGGGAAGTAATGAATGGCTCTATGGCGTTAGCCCTCTATACATAAGGAGATCTGACAAATATAAACCTGTGAACCTCCATTTAAGCTGCCAATGATTTTGACTAATCCATCGGTGCTAAATAAAACAGTTGATAGTTTATTTCAATTAGCCCCATAGAAAATCCGATGGAATAGTCTTACTCCATCGGATCGGGTGTGTGCGTTACGGAAATTTATGGCAAGTTACAAACCTGCCCATTCTTCAGGCAGCATGTTGGCGACCAGTTCAAAGCTACCGGCACCGTCAGGGGTGAGCACATAGGCTAACCCCTGGGGAGCCGGATAGATACCGGTTGCGGCCTCAAAAATATCGTCATGGCCAACAATGACGGTATTTTGGCCACTTTCAGGCACAGCCGTTAGCAGCGGTGTCACATTGGCTTTCATTTCCTCTACCTGGGCATCGGTATAGTCCTCAAACGGCAGGAAATTTAGCTTGGAGTTCTTCTCATGGCGGCCAAATGCCAGATCTGCCGTTTGCCAAGCACGGCAATAGTCGCTGGTAATCACATCACCCACGGGAATGGCCTTGTCTGCAAAGGCGGCGCCAATATCCTTTGACTGCTGTATCCCCACATCGGTCAGCTTACGCTGGGGTTCACAAGCATTGAGATCCATGTTGGGATCGGCTTGGTCAGCGTAGTCACGTTCGGTTTGGGCATGGCGGAAGTAGATAACGTGCCCCCCTTCCTGTAGCGCACCCAGTAAGTCAGCCCCGCTGACTTGATCCTGAAAATCAGCATTTGCCTGCTCACCTTCGCTGTATTCGGTGCCTTCGCCGCCCTCGCCGCCTTCGCCGCCCTCGCCGCCTTCACCACCTTCGCCGCCTTCAGAAACAACAGCCGGTGCTTCAGCCGTGGTGTCGGGGGTCGCTTCTTCAGTAACCGTGGCTCCGCCGCAGCCAACAACGGTCGTCGCCATACCTAGCGCTAGAAATAACTCAACAGTTTATAGCGTTCTCATCACAAATCCTCATCCCGTAAAATCGGCTAGTATAATTTAATGACACTATTGATATTTAATGTCAACTAATTGAGTCGTTGGACATTTACAGTCGGCATAACCTACAGCAGGGGGAGGCGTTGGCAAACTGGAAAGAAAGCCTGTGCTGACAGATGCCAGCACAGGTGCTAACGCGTTACGGACCCCTGGTGTGATGATCGTCTAGGCGATCATCAATTCTTTTTGAAAGGTTTTGAGCGCTCGGTTACTGACAAAACGTTCTCGTCCAGACCAGCGCATTAACCCTTCGGCTTCTAGCTGCTTGATAAAACGGGTAATGGTTACCCGCGAGGTGCCAATGGTCTCGGCTATTTCTTGGTGGGTCAGCCTGACGATAATTAATCGACCGTGACTGGTGGGCTGGCCAAAATTCTCTGCTAACCAACAGCTAAACTGCAACAGCCGCTCCTGTACCTGTCGGCAGTGCATAATTTGTAACAATCGATTGACCTGGGCCGTGTGTTTGAGCAACATATCAACCGTGAGAGCATAGTCCAGCGGCAGGCGTTCTAACTCACCCGTGCTCAAACATTGAAGCTCACAGGGTTCTACCTGACTAATGGGTACACCAATAATGCTGCCAGGACTCCATAACCCCAGGGGGACCACGTCTCCTTCTTGATTCCAAGTGATGGTGCGTACTAAGCCAGAGCGTACCTGCCAAAGGGTACAGGTATCAACAGAGATGCGATCGCGACGCTTAAAACGATAAGAAGGTTGTAACAACTGTGAAGACATAATGTATGTAATGGGATGTTTACAACACTGGAGAGTTAGTCAGGTAGCTAATGGTTGAGCACAGCAGATAGATCTGCTATTTTCTCTAACCGATCTATCTGTTGCCAATAATTTAGGATGGCGGTTTCCACCAGACGGGGCTGGTCAAAGTGAAAGAAATGATGGCCTTGGGGACAGGTCCAAATACGATCGCTGGGTTTGAGTAACGGTTGCCAACGCTCGGCGCTATTTACCACCGCATCATGGGCCCCCTGGCACACCATCAGCGGTGGCTGAATTTGGGCTGGTTCAATCTCTTGACAATTGACTAATGAATGGAGCGCCAGTCCTAAGTCCAAATCTTGAGCCAGCATCTGGACCAGTACACGGGTAATATCACAGCTGCGGGGTCCAAATAACATCCGCGCCATTTGTGCCAAGATAATCTCACGGCTGCAGGGTAAAAGCTGGCGGAGCGCATAGTAATGGGCATGCCAATTAACGGCCGGATTTGCCCCCACCGACAACAGGGTCAACGACCGCACATGCTCCGGATAGCGCTGGGCATATAGCCAACCCACGATACCACTCAGACCATGGCCAATCATATCTACAGGTTTATTCGTCTCAGTAAGATTTTTGTATAAGTACTCATGTAACAAATCAATGACTACCTCCAAACAACAAGGTTCGTCAACTGTTTGGATGTATTCCCAACGTGCAATAGAAATTCGTTTTGATAGACGACATAATAATCGCTGATCAAATCTCTTTAGATTAGGACTAACGGTTAACCATAGGGCAGACGGAAGATGAGACATAGACATGAATGATTAAAACAACAATCTGAGTAACGGTTATCGATAGTTACCTAAACAACCCAGGTAAACTGTTGAGGCATTGCTGCTTTTCGGAATGATTGTATCCATCAGATTCTGGCGTATGACATTTCTAACAGCTCGGCACATTCCCTAAATCAGCAACGGCAACTTTGAAAATCAAGACCCTAAGTACCTGTCGTAGTGGTTCATTGCTACCCCTCTTCAGGCCACTTGCTTATTGACTATAAATATCAATAAGCTTCGAAGCTAGTATAGGCTACTTTTAGCCAAATAGAAATAACTCTCGATAAACTGATAATAAAAAAGCTGAAGCATTCTTATCAAAGCGGCTTCAGCTAATTAATTTGAAATTCAGTATTAAATTGTTAAGACTGATCCCTATTTGTGGCGTTGTGCCCATAGGCCACACCATAGATGATGGCCGCAAGCTACAGATAGCGCAGCTATGGACGGCATAATTGACTGGAGGCCTATCATCGGGGGCTATTTGTCCGATGTATTTCCCCGTGATCGGCAGCTGGGGCATACGCCATAGAGCATCAGCTGGCAGTCCAGAACATGGTAGCCAGAGCTGTCAGCCTGCCCCTGACCAATGCGATCAATATGATTTTCCTGAAACTCTAAGGTCTGTCCACACTGTACGCACACCAGATGATGATGGTGATCCCGCAGGGGGCGGTTGAGTTCGTAATGCTTGTGTCCTTCAGCCAATTCAAGTTCCCTCAATAAACCCATGTACACCAATAAATGCAGCGTTCGATAAACCGTCGAAAGACTGATGCGCTCGCCCTCGCCCTTGAGTAGGTCATGGAGATCCTCTGCACTCAGGTGATTTCCCTGGGTTAGGGTCTGAAAAATGCTCAGGATCTTTTGACGCTGAGGTGTTGAGCGATAGCCTCGGGCATTTAGTTCGGTTTTCCAAGCGTCATCGGAATAGAAAGACATGCGATCGCTCCAACGCTGACGTATCAGTCCGCATTAATAGGACTGACACTCATTCTTATTTAGAAGCTTTAGTTAGGTCAAGTATTTATTTTGGTGAGTTAATATTTAATGGCTAAATTCCTTTGAATAGAGGGGTTTACTCTATTAACTAGCTTTTCTTAGGGAGTTGCCTATGCCGTAATGGTGGCCAACTGACAGTTAGCAGTTAGCTATAGTTACCAATAATCATAGCAAGGTACTTACAAAACCATTCCGGGCATAAATAGTAAGAATTTTCAATAGTATTGGTAAAAACCATAGGGTCTACAAACCACAGCGCTGCGTCCATGGTTCATATCAACGGTAGTGAGTCTTAGAAACTGGGTATAGAAAGAACAGCATCTACCCTAAATAGGACTATCCCTATGTCTCAACTAGCGCCCATTACCCTAGACGACGGTACAACTATCTACATCGAAGCAGCCGAACGCAGCGACGTACCCAGCACCCAGCCCGAATCTGGGCGGGTATCTAAGGGGGTGCTTTCCTCGGGGCTGCAAAGACAGCTGCCCACGGTGAAAAATACCATCACCCAGTACACTCGCTATGTCCTCAATGCGTTTAAGGAGCTAGGCAGTGGCAATGTGGACAAAGTTAACTTAGTATTTGGTCTAAAAATCGCTGGCTCATCCGGTGTGCCCTACATTACAGAAGGTAGCGCTGAAGCCAACCTGCAGATCACGGTCGAATGCTCATTTAAGGGGTAATGGGGACTACTTTAGCGCGTTGAAGTAGATTTGTTCCGTGGCGATACCCCACATGGCTAATGCGTACTGAATCGCCAGGGTTGGCCATACCCCTAGCGAGCTGATGGTGGAGCGGATCGTAAGCAAGCTGCTGAACCACTGCGCCAATGGCCGTAACTCCACAACTCTACACAAGTCGTTCCACTGGTTATACCAAGGGCAATAAATTTTTAGCATCAAAGCCGTCACGGTCTGTGGCGGCTTTTGCTGCGGTTGGCCAGTAGGTAAGCCAAGACTCAAGGGTGTGCAGGGCTTCTAATTGAAACTGGTGTTGTAATTCCTGAGCCTGTTGTTCCAATCGTTTCTGCAGACGCCTATATTCCTGGCGCAGGAGATCTGCTTTATGGTTGCTCTCAGGTAGGCTGTTGGCAGCTGAGGGTAACGGGTTGCTGGTAAATTCCTGTAATAGTTCCAGGAGTGAACAGTCGAGGGCTGTTGCTAACTGTTGGAGCACTACAACTCGCATGGCGTCCAACTTACCCTGGCGTAGTTGTTGCACCTGCCAGCGGGAGACATTGGCTTTGGTGGCCAATGCTCGCTGACTTGAAACCTGGGCTCTCTGCATGAGTGTTTGAAGGGTTTGGGCACTGGAGGAGAGCGTTTCGTTGGGAGATGGTGTGGACATTTAAGAGATATACAGAGAAGTTAGGAAGGGGCAGAGAGAATGAGATTTTTAGCCTCATAATAGGTACCGTTGCAACTTTAATTTTACGACGTTGCTGACCCCCGGCATGAATTTATCTGGTATACATCGGCATATTACATATCTCACAGATCGGTTCATACCCTAAATCAGTAACGGCAATTTTACTGCTCGATGGATTGAAATAATGAAGCTGTGCTATCTGCTAGAGATCGTCTCTCAAATATTTTCGGGTACCCTAGTTCTCATCCATATTGTTGATGGGAGTCTACATAC
>CALBPH010000806.1 GCA_937899365.1 uncultured Leptolyngbya sp. | reverse complement strand
CCGATCGGGTTCAGCCCCTGGGACAGACTATCGCCCCTGCGCAGGGTTAGCTGACTGTGGTTAGTTCTGGGCCATTTTTCTATTGGTTAAGCCCAAGCTCTCTTTGCTTCTTTTTAGTTAAACCCAGTGAAACTATACGGTGTGATTCTTCAAGGAAATACGTTAGCTGTTCGTCCTCAAGCGCTTCATACTGCTGTATCCACTTCAGACCACGGGATGCCATGTATGGGGCAGGTCTAAAACCTGGTTCTTCTCGCAGAAGTTCAAAATTTAGGTCTGAAACCTTAAAGGTAAAGGCAGGCTGATGATTGTTTCCCCAACCTCCGATGGCAAATACCTTGCCCCCCACTTTCCACACATGGGAATCTCCCCACTGCATGACATAGGATGTCGCCGGTAACGAACGACAAAAATCATTAAATTCATCGTAGGTCACAGGTGTAATCCTCCTAAATCATAACGATAGTTATCAGCTGCGAAACAGAGAGTCACTTACCACAGGTAGGTGAATTAAATCTTTCATAAGATACGAACAAACAGTTTAACCTCTTAGAATCTGCCCCCAAACCCTTAATTCTGCGGTCTTTAAAAGGGGGCCTCGATATCTGATAACTAATGTGATTAATCAAGGGGAAAAACATATGGAATGGTTACGTCTGAACAGAAACTCTATATAAATTGCCTCGTCCCCGTTTGCCAATGAGTTCAATTAATTGTGCTGTTCGCAGAGCGTAGGCCATTTTCTGGGCCAGTTCTCTCCTTATGTTTAGGGTGTCTGCAATCTCCTTGGTCGTAAATGTCTCCATACCCTCGGGGAGAAAAGCCAGCCAGTCTGCCGGTGTCTTTAGCAAGCGCCGATCCACCACATCTAGCAAGCGGCGTTCTTCGGTACACCATCCGTTTCTGCGCCATCGCCGGTTTTTCTCAAATCGCCTCACTTCTTCTTCTTGAATCATCAAGACTTCCAAGGAGAAATTACGATTTGAGATTAGCTGGGGCAGCCTGACCATTTCCCAAAACACATCCTCCACATGCCCTTTTTTGGGAGACTTACGGCGAGTGTTGGCCTTACCCTCATCTTTTGACAATTTGACGATCCATTTCTCCTGGGCAATAGGATAGATGATGCGGATGGGATGGGAGCTTGCTAGTTTTGTTAACTTCGACTTGATAGCGGCAAAATTCCCCGTCTGAATTTCTAACAGTTGGTTGTCGCGCACGATGTCAATCACAAAGCCATCAACGGCTACTTCAAACCGATCTCCCGGCTGCGCGTACCACTGTTTTAGCGATGCATGGAGTGGTTTTTCATTGAGCAACCCAATCCCAGAGCCAAGTTTAGACGTATTCAGCTTTGGTATTGTCTGCTCCATTCCCCTGGGCCTCTGCTGACATCGCGATTAAGCGTAATCCATTTTTGTCATAGGTGGTCGTTGTAGTTGATTCTTTTGATGTGGTCGGGTGACTGTTGTGTCAATCTGGGGGATTGTTCACCCGCTTGCTAGAGCTGACTGGGGTGGTTATGATGCCCTTATCACTACCTAAAAATCTGCAACTCATCATGGCATCACAGCGTAATTTGCTCACCATACTAGGATGTTCGGGGTCTCTGGCTTTGGCTTTGTCGGTGACGCCATCAGCGTTAGCTAGCCCAGGAGAGTCACAATCTGCTAGCGATCGCACCCTACCCGTCCTGCAAGCAGACGATAATCCCATTATGGACGCCTTGAGCTGTAGCTGCGCTCGTTGCGTTCTGGGACAAGTCGCTGATCTCTAACTGTTCATCTCTGGCTGTTCATCTCTGGCTGTTCATCCCTGGCTATTTTTTCTTGTCCTATTTGTGGTGTGGCTCAGGTGCCTGACACCAGGGCAATGCCAAACAGACCCAGGCCCAGCATCAGCACACAGCCGGAACCCGCAAATTTTAACCATCGGTGCCAGTGACGGTAGCGCCCTTCCCCAAGCTGCGCTTTGCGGTCAACGTAGTTTCTGCCCATCAGGGCTAGGGTGCCAATCCAGGCTAAGGTGATGGCCATCCCTAGGGAGATTGCAATCACCATAGCAATACTGGGCCACAACAGATTGATGGCTGCACCATAGAGCAGAATCAACAGGGCACCACTACAGGGAACAGAACCAACCGCCAGGGATAGCCAATCGCTGGCTCGCTTGGGTTCCACACAGCTAAGGCAGAGACAGTCGGCGGCATCAACCAGAGAAGTCTCTGCAGACGCCAGCACCTGCTGGGTTAGGTCAGGATATAGCCCGGCTGCTTGGGCCCCGAGACCGGCAGGTTGGGGAAGGTGCTGCCGGGGAATGGCGCGCCAAGGTATGGCTCGCCAGAGCATCCAGCCGCCAATAATGGCAATCGCCCCGTAGCTTACTAGCTGGATGACGCGATAATTGTCCGGTGCGCTCTGACGCAGCACGAGGGTGGTCAGCAGTACCACCCCAATCGCCGACAGGACATGGAAAATAGCAATGCGTACACCCATGGTGAGGCCTCGCCGCAGGCTCCCCCCTTGTCCGACAAAATAGGTGATAATCACGGCTTTACCATGGCCGGGGCCCAGGGTATGCAGGATGCCATAGCTAAAGGCAATCAGAATTCCCCACAGAAATGCGACGGGGGAACGCTGCTGATCTACGGTACCCATGGCCTGGGTGAGCGTGGTTGAGATTTGTGTTTGCAAACGCTGCCATTGCTTCCCGGTGGATGGTCCCAGGGACGTCTGGATCGTTGTGTCGGGGGGCGTTTTGGAACGGGTTAGGTGCTGCAGGGTCAGGGCATAGCTGACGTCAACTGGGCGGGAGCCGTCTACTTGAAATACGTCGTAGGTGGCGGGTTGCGATCGCAAGTCTCCCTCT
>CALBPH010000805.1 GCA_937899365.1 uncultured Leptolyngbya sp. | reverse complement strand
ACTAAGTCCTATCGACGCTGCGTTACCAGGTTAGTCTACTAGTTTAGTTGATGGGGATCGCCAATGATTATCCATGGAGCAGGTTAGGCTGGAAAAGCCGCCTCGCCTACTTTTTTTAACTCACATCATGGCTCGTCCGATTATTATCGACTGCGATCCTGGCGTGGATGATGCGATCGCAATTCTCCTCGCCCTCGCCCATCCCACCAAACTCAATATCCTGGGCATCACCACCGTCGCAGGCAATGTCCCCCTACACTACACCAGCCAAAACGCCCTCAAGATCTGTGCCCTGGCCAACCGTGGTGACATTCCCGTTTACGCCGGCTGCCCACGGCCAATGCTCAGACCCTTATTTACCGCTGCCGATATCCATGGAACCACCGGTTTACAAGGAACAAAGCTACCCGAGCCAACCCAGTCCCTAATGGTGCAACACGCTGTTGCATTTTTGATCGACACCCTGCAACAGGCCACCGAACCCGTCACCCTAGCCACCCTCGGTCCACTCACCAACATTGCCATCGCCCTAGTCCAAGCTCCCCAAATCGCCAGCAAAATTGACACCATTATTGCCATGGGCGGGGCCATTACCCACGGCAACGTCACCCCCGCCGCCGAATTTAATATCTACGTCGACCCCCATGCCGCCCAAGTAGTGCTTGAGTCGGGCATTCCCATCAAACTCATTACCCTCGATACCACCCACCAGGTACTCACCACTCCCGAGCGGTTGGACACTTTCAGACAGCTCCATACCCCCATCGGTGATGCCACCGCTGACCTTTTGGCCCACTATGGGACTCCAGATATTGAGCGCTACGGCATCAACGGAGCACCGCTCCACGACCCTTGCGTCATTGCCTATCTCTTAAAACCAGAACTATTCACCTTCAGATCCACCTACACCACTATCGACACCACCAGTCCTGAAAATCTAGGCCGTACCGTCATTGACTGGTGGGGGCGAACCGGTAAACCCGCAAATACCCAAGTAGCAGAGTCAGTCAAGTCAGCTGACATCTATACGTTACTCATGGAGTCTTTTTAGAATCCTTGAGCAAGTCGGCTACTTTACGGCACAGGCCAACAACGATTGCTAAAATGCCACCAGGCCATCCGATAGAGTAATGACCTACACCACCCAGCAACTTATCGACATCCTCGATCAAGAACTCAAAGCCGCCTGGCGTGGAGAGCGCGTATTACTATCAACCGACGATCGCCTCGCTAATCCAGTCGTCTCCAAAGCAATCGGTGCCGATAAACTTAGTAAAGTCTTTGCCTATCAGGACTTTCGCGCACAGATCCATCAGTATCAGCGTGACCATAGTGTGTCAGGTCTAGTGTGGCATCCCTGCACATTCAAAGACCACAGCATTCAGCTCCCCGAGAATCATCCAGAACTAACCGCTATCCAGGCAGATAAAGTACCCCTCGCCGCCGCAAAAGCCAGCATTCATCAAATTTAGCAGACCGCCATTGACGGGTTACGCCTTTGGGAAGCCGGTCATGACCCCATTGAAATAGACACCGCCAAGGTCCAAGTCTATATCCAAGATGCAGAATGGGCCGATCTAACCGCCACCCGCAGTGAGCTTTACCTGGGTCTATGCTGGGGCAACCCTAAAGAGTGCTATTACGACTGGGCCTATCCAGAGTCAGGCTGTCATCGCATCATTGCCGCCGCCGCCGCGCCCAGCGCCATCAAAGTGTAACGTTTAAGCTCTAACGTTTAAGAAAAAAGGGGGCAGGAAACTTACACAATTTCCTACCCCCTTTTTAATTATTCGAAGCTATTAGCTAGTCACTAAAAACTAGTGATTACGGCTTAATAGCGGTAGCTGCTGCCACCAGAACCGGGCTTGTGAACGATAAAGCTAAGGATTTGGCACTGCTTTACGTTGTCGAAGCCCACTACGCGAATAAAGCAGTCGGGATACTCAGAACGACAGGCTTGAACTTCGTCTAGTACCTCACGGGTGCTCTTTGCGTTAAACAAAGGCAGCTTCCACATGGTCCAGTAATAAACTTCAGGATCAGAAGTTTCGTTGAACTCAACAGCAGGAAAATAGCCCTGCTCGAGAACATAGTGGATCTGACGCTCGATTTGAGCATCGGATAGGGGGG
>CALBPH010000804.1 GCA_937899365.1 uncultured Leptolyngbya sp. | reverse complement strand
CCATATAAACCTGGCCACCGTGCTGATGGAGCAGATCACACACGGTGCGAATGGTGGCTTCAAACACCCCGTGGGTCGATGGGTAGGTGATCATCAGGGCCGCTAAATTGTCGCTGTGTTTTTCAGCCTTGGCGGTGAGGTCGGCCACATCGATATTGCCGTCGTCGTCGCACTTAACACCGACAACTTTCATCCCTGCCATGACGGCGCTGGCGGGGTTAGTGCCATGGGCCGACTGGGGAATCAGACAAATGGTGCGGTGGTCATCGCCCCGCGACTGGTGATATTGCCGAATGACCAGCAGCCCGGCATATTCTCCCTGGGACCCGGCGTTGGGCTGTAGGGAAATACCGGCAAACCCTGTGATGTCTGAAAGCCAGGTTTCTAGCTGATCAAACAGGACCTGATAGCCCTTGGTTTGGTCTAGGGGGGTAAAGGGATGAATCTGACCAAACTCAGGCCAGGTAACGGGCATCATCTCAGCGGTGGCGTTGAGCTTCATGGTGCAGGACCCGAGAGGAATCATGGCGGAGGCCAGGGACAGATCCTTCATTTGCAGCGCGTACATGTAGCGCAGCATCTCGGTTTCGGAATGGTAGCTGTTGAATACGGGATGGGTGAGGTAGTCGCTGGTGCGGGCCAATGTAGCTGGGATAGCGGCCTCAGATTTGAGGCGTTCTACGGCGGGCATGGGTAAGTCGCCAGCAAACACCTGGAGCAGCTGGACTACGGCCTCAGGGGTGGTGGTTTCATCGAGGGAAATGCCCAGGGTGGTGGTGTCGATGCGACGAAGGTTGATGTGGTGGGTGAGGGCGCGATCGCAAATCCCATCTGCCTGCTGGCCCACATCCACCGCCAGGGTGTCAAAGAATGGCGTTTCTGGCACCCCAAACCCAAGCTTACTCAGCCCTTCCGCCAGGACCACCGTCAGCCGATGCACCCGCGCAGCCATGGCCCTTAGCCCCGCCGGACCGTGATACACCGCATACATGCTGGCCATCACCGCCAGCAGCACCTGGGCGGTACAAATATTGCTGGTGGCCGAATCTCGGCGAATGTGCTGCTCACGGGTTTGGAGCGTTAGCCGTAGGGCCGGTCTGCCCTTACTGTCTTTAGACACTCCCACCAAACGCCCCGGTAGCATGCGAGCATAGACGGTCTTAGTTGCAAAGTAGGCTGCATGGGGACCGCCATAGCCCAGGGGTACCCCAAATCGCTGGGTGTTACCCACGGCAATGTCGGCACCCATTTCCCCAGGCGCCTTGAGTAGGGTCAGGCTCAGCAGGTCAGCGGCTACGGTCACCAGCGCACCCGCCTCGTGGGCAGCGGCAATTACCTCGGTGTAGAAAACGATAGAGCCCGTACAATAAAAATAAAACAAC
>CALBPH010000803.1 GCA_937899365.1 uncultured Leptolyngbya sp. | reverse complement strand
GGTGGACTTGGTGCAAACCGGTGAGACGGGCAGCCTGATGCTCACATTTGGCAGCCAGGTGGAGCGCATTATGTTGAACTTTGCCGATCCACGTCAGGAAACTGAGGCTAAGGAGCGAGCCAGTATTGAGTTTCCCCATCCGATTTTGGCTGATTTGCGGGTGCGCCAGGCCATTGACTATGGCATTGACCGTCAGGCTATTGTGGAGCAGCTCTATGGCGATTTGGGCAAGCCCATTTCCCAGCTGTTGGTAACGCCTGAGCTATCTGGAGACGAGTCCATTCCCTTTAAACATGATGTGGATACGGCCAAGGGGCTGTTGGAAAAAGCTGGATGGGTCGATAGTGATGGGGATGGCATTCGCGATCGCAACAACGTTCCCCTACAGCTTGTCTTCCAAACCTCCATTGGCACCATTCGCCAGGCCACCCAGACCCTGGTACAAGAGCAGCTGGCAGAACTCGGTATTAACGTGCTGATTGAACGGGTGCGGGCCGAGGACTTTTTCTCCGCCGACCCGGACCAGACCAATAGCATCAACCATTTTTACGCCGACATGCAGGAATACGCCATCGGCAACGACATTCCAGACCCCATTATCTATATGGGCTGGTGGACCTGTGACAATATCGCCGCCCTAGAAAATAACTGGCAAAAGCCCAACAATGCCCGCTATTGCGACCCCGAATACGACGCCCTGTGGAAATCGGCTCGTAAGGAACGTGACCCCGACACACGTAACGACCTCTTGCGGCAGATGGATCGCAAACTTGCCAAAGACGTCGCTGTTTTACCCATCGTGCATCGGGCGCTTTCCAACGCCGTTAGCGATCGCATCACCGGTTACACCTTTACCCCCTGGGACGCCAGCACCTGGGACATCGCCAACTGGCGACCGGTAGAGCCCCTAACAGACCCGGGGGAAACCTCTAACGAGGAAGCAACAGACAATGGAACCACGGAAACCAGTGGTGATACGAGCCCCCCTGCCAAGGGCCCCATTGATTTGGGCGAGAAATCGGACAGCGAATCTCCTCACTAGCCCCTTATTCCTTCCTCGCCATTGTCACCCCCCTCCAATTGATTTCGATTCGTAGCGGCGTTCCATGGAAGGTCGCTACGAATCGAAATCAATTATGAATAAACAAACGGCAGCCTACGGCACCTCTTGGGCCTTTACATCCACCACCACGCCAGCATCAGCATTATCTGCCACCGGAGCCTCATCCTCAGGACGATTTAACGCGCCTGACATTAGCTGGGATACTTCAGCAATCAGTAACGTAATCAAAATGCCATCGTCAATCCAACCCACAATGGGAAACACATCGGGGGCAATATCAATGGGGCTCAATAAATAGGTAAGGGTGCCAAAGATAATCAGCCAGCGGTATTTCGGATTCCGTAAATTGGTGCGATACCAAGCGTAAAACACGTCAACGAGTTGCTTCATAGAAACCTTTAGCGCATTACCTGTATGATGCCATTTCCCTTAGAACGACGGGCTTCAAAAGCCGAAATATTTCAGCTTTACCAACGGCTACATAAAACAATTCCAGAGCAATTTAGCTGCCAAGGGCAGCAGCAGCCCCTAACTAAGGCGGTTGACATATCGTGGATAGTCTTGCCACAGCTCAGAAAATAAGGCCCCACAAGCCCTGCCATCTTTTCTCCGGCAATAAGTCTTGACCATAGAGGAATTTCACATCTGACGGAGATTAATTGAGTTCTCTTTAAAGTTAGGCCTCAACGGTTGTTGATACCTCAGGTTTTTCCATAGATTGGCAATATCAGGCGGGACCCTGTCCCAAAGTATTGCTTTCGAGCAGAGAGAACGGCACTCTCACACCGCATCCCAAATTCTGGAACATACGCATTACCGTTCCTTAACCAGCTTTCTACCGTTGCTGCATCCAACGCCGTCGATCCGCTAATCACCTCACAGGCTCAATCTACCCGCAGCGCAGCAAAACGTCAGTTCAGCTCAGAAGCTTTTTTGGAATTAATCCTATGAAACCACTGTCAACCCTTCTGGGGGTGGTCACTGGTGCGATGGTGATCACGCTCGGTAGTACTGCATTGGCTGCAGATCTTTCCTTTCGTGGTACGTTCTCTCAAGATAGTGACGTACACCTGTTTGACTTTAGCGTAGAGACTGAGTCAACGGTTACTTTCAGAACCTATTCCTATGCTGGCGGAACCCAAGCCGATGGCAGTGCTGTTACAGCAGGTGGGTTTGACCCGATGTTGACCCTGTTTAATTCCGCAGGGAATCGGCTATTTATCAACGATGATGATAAGTCTGGCACGGTTGCGGCAGATCCCACCACGGGCAAAGCCTACGACAGCTTTCTGACGGTGCTGTTGGCAGCCGGTAACTATACGGTCTCGCTAACTCAATATGGCAACTTTACCAACAGCATTAATCTGGCTGATGGGTTTAACCAAACGGGTAACTTCACCAGTAACTTTTCCAGATGCACGGGTGTAGCTGCATTTTGCGATTTCACCGGCGACAGTCGCACCAATAGGTGGGCGTTTGACGCGTTTGGTGTTGAGCCTTTGCGGGAACCCGATGCCGAGCCGCCCGTCACCGAGCCGCCCGTTACTGAACCACCCGTGACCGAACCGCCAGTAAATGAGCCGCCCGTTCCGCCCGTGCCCGAAACGCCAGTTCCTGAGCCTGCTGGATGATGTGCGAGGGTTCGAGCAGCGAATCGAGGGCATAGATGGCGGCGGGAATGGCCATGGGGGGATTATTGAGAAAGGTGGGGGCACTGGCAATGGCAATGGCTAGGGTGCCGTTTTGGATGCCGACTTCAACGGTGATGGCGGTGGCACTGCGGTTATCGAGTTGGGCTAGGGTTGCGATCGCATATCCCAACGCCATCGTAATTATCATCAGCACCAAGGTAACGCCACCGGCCTGCAAGAAAAAGCCAGCCACATTAGCCCGCTCTTTAACCAATAGACCGACAATAATCAGCCCCAAGAAAAATAGGGACAGCCACTTTACATATTTTTCAACCCGGTTGGCAAAGCTGGGTACGTTGCTGTGTAGCACCATCCCCAAAGACACCGGAATTAAGGTGATCACCGCAATTTGAACAACCGTTGTTATAAAGGGCAGCTGCAAAGCGGTTTCGGCATCTAAAAATAGCTTCATGGCCAGATTCACCACCAGGGGAATGGTGAATACCGTGAGCAGACAGCTAATGGCGGTCAAGGTAATGGACAGGGCAACATTCCCCTTCGCTAGATAGGTGACCAAGTTCGAGGTGGGTCCACCGGGGCAGGCCGCCAAAATCATCACCCCAACCGCTAACTCTGGACTCAGGGAAAAAATACTGGCCAGGGCCACCCCAACCAAGGGCAGCAAGATCATCTGGGCCATCAGCCCTAAGATGACCGCTTTGGGCTCTACTAAAATCCGTTTAAAGTCGGCTATCGTTAGCCCTAGCCCCATGCCTAGCATGATGATAAACAGGGCCAGGGGAAGAAAAACAGCGGTTAAAAAACTTGATTCCATGGGGCACTCATCCGGCAGATGCTACTCGCTAGTTTACAGCAAGCCTTTAGACTGCAGCTGATGGCGGCAGTAGACGGAGCAGAGTGTCGCTACTTGGCAGACACACTCTATGCTGCCAAGAACTCTACTGGTGGGGCCGCATTGGCAAATAGCGCCCCTTTCCCTATTACTCCACTGCCAACGAAACTCGCTTACCGCCAATGCCTCGCAGGTCCGCGAGCAGCTTGGCCACATCTGCGTAGGGCAATGTCCGATCCGCTTTGAGCATGACAAACCCATCCGGGTTCTCTGCAAAGTACCCCTGGATGATTGGAGCCAGCGCCGGAATCGTCAGCGCCTCATCGTTATAAACCGTCTGCCCATCTTCCCGCAGACCAATCACCAAAGGTTCAGCCTTTTCGACCACCTCTTCATCGGCACCAGAAACCGCCTGGGGCAGACTGACGCCAAAAATCTGTACGCCGCTCAGCTCCATGGAAATGATGACGAAGAAAGTCAGCACCGTCATCAACACATCCATCATCGGCACCAGATTCACTTCGGGTACACCTGAATTTTGATGCCTAGAGCGCAACCCCATTTTCCCTACTCCTCTTCACCATCTTCTAGGGCCAGGGAAACCCGGTCACCCCCCACCGCTCGCATATCGCCTAGGAACTGCATCACATTCTCATAGGGCAGCTCCTGATCGGGCACCAAGTACACCGTTTTATCAGGATTTTTCTCAAGGTAGTCTTCTATTTCAAAGGCCAGCTGAGAGCCCTCAATGGGTTGACCATTTAGCAAGGTTTTCTCATCGGCATCCATTTCTACGATAAAAATATCTTCGATGGACGGCAGCTGGTCGGGAGGGGGGTCCTCGGTTTGCTCCGGCGGCAGCTCCACTTCGATGAGTTGCTCACTGCCTAAGGACACCGCAATGACGACAAAAAAGGCCAGCACCCCCATCATCACCGTGAGCATGGGGACCAAATCAATGGTGGGAATTTTACTTTCCTTGCGTTTACCGATGGCCATTGATCGATCTGGTGGGCCATGCCCACCCTCCGGGAGTTACTACTATGCGGTTATTGATATGTGGCTGAGACTGAGGGTTCTTCTGCGGCATGTCCGTTTTCAGCGGCGAGCAGCGCGGGCTCGTACCAGGACTGTCGATAGATCAGCTCTAACTCATTACCGGCCTCTGAGAAATAGTCGGCCTGCTGACTTTGGAGTGACACCAGCACCCGCAATACCAGCAGGGCTAAAATAGCGACCACCATGCCAGCGGCGGTGGTAATCAGGGCCTCACCAATACCGGCGGCGGCTTTACTGGCACCTTCACCACCACCGCTGCCGCCGATATCTAGACTGTAGAAGGTGGCAATTAGCCCCGTGACTGTGCCCAACAGCCCCAGCAGGGGGGAAATGGCAACAATGGTTTCTAGCAGCTTTTCACCCTGTCGCATTTTGACAAACTCGCGATCGGCGGCGGTTTCCATCGCCAGACGAAAGGTTTCGGGGGAAGCGTTACGCAACCGTAGGGGAGCGAATAAAAACCGCCCGATGGGGGTATCGCTGTGCTGATTTGCGATCGCAGCCGCCTCATTCAAGTCTCGCGGGGCCGCCGCCAGCACATCGCTAACGATTTTGCCTTCACGGCGCAGCAGGTCTGACCAAAATCGTGTCCGCTCTAGGGCACAGGAAATCGTCAGCACCGAGGCCCCCACAATGGGCACCATAACCGGCCCCCCCTTAGCCAAAAAGTCAAATACCGTTGCCATAGCCTATCTCCTCAGAAACATGGGTGGACAATGAATGAATGCCGCACTACTGCCGATCGCCTTCATCGTCCTCGTCTTCCTCGGCGGCGGGGTCAGGTTTGACCGCCGTTGTAGCTGCATCGGGCTTTTTGGAAGCCGCCTCTGTTTTGGGTGCAGTCTCTGCCCCGGCAGCGGTGGCCCCTTGGGGTGCGACGGGTGTGTTACTAATAACCACTTCTTGCCATTCCAAATCGCCGTCGCCCGTTACCTTCACCAGTACTGAGTCCACCCGACCAGCGGCCACTGCCCCGGCACCCACCACATCGCATTCAAACGAATCGCCTCGCTTGCTAGCCCTGTAGGTATCGCGGCAGTCAATGGCCAAACGCTTACCGACGGCCGCCTTCGTCTCATCTTGAATTTTTTCTTCAAGGGATGCCAAATTAATTATCACCTTAGAACTGGGCACATCCCAGCTAACGGTGCCTTGGTCATCTTGCTGAATGACATTAACGGTGAACTGGCCGCCATCAGTAAGCTCCCCAACACAGCGAAAGTAGACTTCGGCCTGCTTTTCCACTCGATTTGGACAGATTACTGATTTTAGGGACAGCCGCCGCCCCTGGCGCTCGATGTCATTCTGAATGTCTGCCTCAATGCGAGACATATTGAGATTCTGCGAGCAACTTCCTAGAAAAACAAGCCCTAGGAGTGCTCCCAGCCGGACAGTGGCGACCATGCTGCGACGACAAGAAAAGTTAACCAAGACTCACTATAACGGGGGGCTCTAGGTACAAGGTAAAGGGTGGGTTAAGAGCAGCCGGAGTTATGGTAGAAAACCCTGATAAAGGCTCAATAATTGATACAGAGTAGGAAATCTAACCTCTGAGCTGCCGAATCAGATGTTGTAACTCGGGCAAAATCAGCGCATCCATTGCCAGGGCTACTGCGTTGCTCGAACCGGGCAATAAAAATATCAGCGTAGATTGATACACCCCAGCGGTCGCCCTAGAGGCAATGGCCCTCGACCCAATTTCAGCATAGCTAAGCTGACGGAAAATTTCGCCAAAGCCGGGGATTTCTTTTTCTAATAGCGTTGCGATCGCATCATAGGTGGTGTCCCTCGGCGCAATCCCAGTGCCGCCGTTGAAAATAAGCACATCCACCGTCGGTGCCAGCCGCTGCACCAGGCTAGCAATCTGAGCCGGCTCATCTTTAACTAATCGATAAACCCCTAATCGATGTCCAAACTCGCGCAGTTTGGACTTAATCAGCTGCCCGCTTTTGTCAGTGTCCACCGTACGGGTATCGCTAACGGTAATCACACCACAAACGGCAGACAGTAAATCACTATCGGGATGGGGGATAGCCATAGGAACACGTTTTGAGCATTGAGTTCTTAGTTTACGGAAATAGTCAACTGCCCTAACCAGCGCCCCTCGACTCTGCTCAGGGGACGCTGGCCTCAAAACTCAAAACTAAGCACTAATTCTTAGTCAAGCCCAGCCCATTTTTCTCGGCATAGCGGTTCATAAACCGCATAAATCGATCCCACTCAGCCACGCTCTTCAGCAGCAGTCTAGCTTCTAGGGCCGCAGGCGCACCGTTGATAAACTTAGCATTGACTTCCCGGCTCACGATTTCGCCTTCTTCATCAACTAGATAGAGGCCAGTCACCTCAAACCCTTCTTCCATGAGGGCTTTGGGCTCATCAAAATAGAATGTAGCAGTGCCGTCGGAACCATCCTTGGCGCGGGTAAGCCGCACGTCTGGAATAACTTCCTCAGCGACACCCCGCTCAAATTGGAGTTCTGCCATTGCACTGTCCTCTAAAATAGTGTTTATGAATCGTTTGTTACAAAGCGTTAAGTTTCTATCATCCCATCATATGCGTGTTGTTTAAAACACGAATGGGCACTGTTGGGAAATTTTACGTCGAAAGGACAACGCGATAAGGCGATGCCACGGGCGGCATCCGCTTACGTAATACCAACCCCTGATAAACCATGGCGGCCACTTCACCACAGGTGGCGACCTGGCTAGGGGTCAGCTGGTTTAAGTCGGGGTAGTTAAAGACTAGGCCAAGCTGGGTGGCGGTTGCGATCGCGCCTGCAGCATAGCGCGGCACCTGAGACTGGTCTTGATAACGGGTAAGCACCCCAGCCTTATTTTTGGCCGTTAGCCGCAAACCGCTGACCAGGGCTAGCAATACCTGAATTTTTAGAATTGGTTGCTCTGGCGCAAAGGTGTAATCGGGAAACCCAGATAGAAATCTGGCCCGATAGGCCATGTGGATAGCCTCGGCCGCCCAATGGGAGGACGGCACATCGCGAAAGGCCACCGGATAACGCTGGGGCTTAGGGTCAAACGCCCGGACAACCAAGCTGGCAAACTGGGCTCGGGTCATGGGTGCCTCGGGCCCATGGGACATCTCCAGCAGATTTTGCGCCAACAGGGGCTGCCAAAAGTCATCGGCCCAGTGCTGGGTGGCCACCGTATTGCCACTGGCCGCGACGCTATTACTGACCGCCGTCCTAGCGGGCTGCACAATAAAGGGCGATGTCACGGGCGGCATCCGCCCCAGGGTGACCAGACACTGATACACCAATGCCGTGGTCTCAGACCGGCTAATTGGCTGCATGGGTCGCAGCTCTGCCAAATCTGGATAGTTCACCACAATGCCACGGCGGGTAGCCATAGCCACTTCTTCTACCGCATAGGGGGGCACCTGCACCCGATCGTCATAGACACCAATCTCGGCGGCCTGCCCCTCCCCCAGCGTCAACCCATTAATCAGGGCGACAATGGCCTGGGCCCGAGTCATGGGGTCATTAGGTCGAAAGGTATTATCTGGAAACCCGGCAATAAAGCCTTGGGCCTGGGCCTGGTAGATCACCCCGCGGGCCCAAAACCCTGACGCCACATCCTGAAACGGCTTAAACCGACGACTGCTGCTGCCATCGCTGGCGGGAAATGTGGCCATGGCCAACGCTGCAAACTCCGCCCGCGTCACCAGGGCATCGGGCCGAAATGAGCCATCAATAAAGCCCTTTATTAGTTCGGCCTCCGCCATGGCGTCGATAAAGGGTGCCGCCCAGTGGCCCATCACATCTTGATAGCGGCTGTTTAAGTTTAGGGGCGGTGGAGCCGGGGAGTCGGGGGTGGGGGGCAACGGTTCAGGCTTGACTCGCCCCAACAACAGAGCGGGCACCGCCACCGGGTCCGGTAGCTCGCTGGCCACATAGCGAATGGCCCCTTGCACCCGGTTGGGGTTAATGTGATTGCCGGCCGTGGTCAGGGTTTGGCGACCCTCGTTACGCACATCCCACTGACCGTTGTCTCTAAACTCGTTACCGCCCAGGTCCTGGCTTTGCCCCACATCGGGCTGGGCCGTGTCCTGTATCCACAGCCCCGTCGTCTGATTGCGTAGGACCTGATTTTGCCGCAGCACCGGTTTGACTGAACGAGATAGCACCACCCCGACCTTGTTATCTACTATCTCGTTGTCAATGAGTAGCGGCGCAGATTGATCGCTAATGGCAATGCCATAGCCGGTTCGAGCAAAGCGGTTTTGCCGCACTTCCCCCTTCGACCGACGCACCATAAACAAACCACTGGCCTGATTGCCAGAAAACTCATTGGCCAGTAGCACTGGCAGGGCATCACTGGTAACAAACACACCGTCTCGCCCGCAGTTTTTCACCTGGCAGCGGGTGACCAGGGCCGACCCCTGCTCTAGCCACACCCCAATGCCCTGGGGCTGGGGGTTGGTAACCGTCACGCTACGTAGCTGGGCGCCATCGTCTAGCTGTAGTGTCACCGACTGTTGACCAAACTCTTCAGTGGCGAGTAACCCACCCCCGCGCAGGGAGACCGTCCCCCAATGCCCACCACGGTAACCCCCGAGGCCACCGTTAGTGGAAACGACTCGCCACTGCCATAGGTGCCCGCCTCTAGCTGGATCGTGGTACCGGCACTGGCACGCTCTAGGGCCTGGGTCAAGGTTTTGAACGGCGACTGACGCGTTCCTGTACCCTGGGCACTAGCACTATTGACATATAAAACAGAGGCGGTAGCTTGCACCATGGCAACTAGGCAGATGGATTGACCCACTTAGGGTAAAGGGAAACGCCGACGGGTTCACCTATGATTGATCATTCTGACGGAAAAATTTATCTTCGTTATCTAGCTTCGTTGTAATTAGTTTGCCATGCTCATTGGGATTGCCATAGTCAATGTTGCGATCGCACTGCTTTGTCTGGCCCTGGCTAGCCGCATGCTCCGAGTTGGGCACCAGGACACCCAGCTCAATCGAGATCTCAATCGATGGACAGA
>CALBPH010000802.1 GCA_937899365.1 uncultured Leptolyngbya sp. | reverse complement strand
GGGTTCTCAGATTTTTGAACAGTCATTTCACTACATTCCCCAGAGTGAGCTCATTCGTTGTTATTTGGTCGACATTACCGATCGCAAACAAGCTGAATGTGAGCTTCAGACGCTGCACGATGGGTTAGAGGTCCAAGTCAAGGAGCGCACCACTCAGCTATTGGCAACAACGGAGCGATTAAAACAGGAACAACGGGCGCTTCAGTCTAGCTACGCCACTAATCGAGCCCTACTCAATGCCATCCCCGACCCGATGTTTCGCATTAGCAGCCACGGCCAGTTTGTAAATTTTAGTGCCCCCAACCACCACACCCTGCCGTTTGTCGTTGCCGACTGTCTACATCGAGGTTTGGCTGATATATTGCCAGATAATGTGGCGGTGGCGATGCAGCAGCACATTGATCGGGTATTGGTGACGGGAGATATCGAAATTCTCGATTTTCCACTTAGGGCGGGCGGTGGGGAGCGTCATTTTGAGGCTCGTATTGTTAGCAGTGACGCCCAGGAAGTTATTGTTATCATCCGAGATATTACTAAACGAAAACAGGCGGAGACTGAGATTCGTAATACCCTGGAGCGGGAACGGGAACTAAATGAGATGAAAACTCGATTTGGTTCGATGACGTCCCATGAGTTTAGAACACCGCTGACCACAATTCTGTCATCGGCGGAGCTATTGGAACACTACGGTGAGCAGTGGGAGCGGGCCAAACAGCACCAGTACCTAAAAAAGGTCCAAACCGCCGCCACCCACATGACTGAATTACTCAATGATGTGCTGCTGATTAATAAGGTAGAGGCGGGACGGATGGAGTTTAATCCTCAGCCGCTGGTGCTCAATGAATTTTGTCAGGAGATTATTGAGGAGTTGCAGATTACCACCGACCGCCATAGTTTGGAGCTGCGATCGCAACTTGCCAACCATCCCCACCAGGTTGATCGCAAGCTCATGCGCCATATCTTGACCAATTTACTAGCCAATGCCATTAACTACTCCCCCAGCGGTGGCGAGATTCTCATTAGCCTAGACTCCATGGGCGAGCACATTCAGCTCCGGGTGCAGGACCCCGGTATCGGTATTCCCCCAGAAGCCCATGCCACTCTGTTCGACTCATTTGTCCGCGGTCCCAACGTTGCCACCATTTCAGGAACCGGGCTAGGACTGGCCATTGTCAAAAAATCCGTCGCGCTTCACCAGGGCCAGATTAGCTTTGAAAGTACGGTGGGCCAAGGCACCACATTTATCGTTACCCTACCCCAGATAGAAAGCGAGCCGGCCCTTCGGTAATCTAAAACTGTTCGCGGGCACTCTATTAAAAGTCTGGCGTTGTTGTTTCTCGAGGTGAGGTTATCTGTAATTTTTATCTGCAATGTGATGTCCCCTGGCATGTCTAACCGCCTCATCCTCTAAATCAGCAACAGCCAAGTCTGCATCTACTTGATCTATCCATAAAACAAGAGCATTGTAGTTACAAAAGAGAAACCATGGTCAAAATCTTAGTCATAGAAGACGAGGTAGAGATTCGCTCAAACCTGCTAGAGCTTCTAAGCCTAGAAGGTCATGACGTAGTCGGTGCAGACAATGGCGTTACGGGGCTGCTGGGGGCCATTGAGCACGCCCCAGATTTGATTGTCTGCGATGTGATGATGCCCGAGCTCGATGGCTACGATGTACTCCAGGCCCTACGTCAAGACCCCAAGACCCTGGCGATTCCCTTTATATTTCTAACGGCCCTGGCCAATAAGGGCGACATTCGTCGGGGTATGGTCCTGGGGGCTGACGACTATCTGACTAAACCGTTTACCCGTTCAGATGTGCTCACCGCCGTTGAAACCCGTTTGCAAAAACAAGCCGTTTCTCAATCCCGGACATATCATGACCAGGTGAACGCTCTACAGCAGGAGATTCAACGGTTTCGAGCGGGGCTTAACAGTGAGCAGACCAATTTATTGGGGGATGTGCGGCACCATTTCAAGGATGCCGTCGTTAAATTAGACATTGTCACTAATATCTTAAAAACCCTTCCCCCCGGCGAACAGCGTGAACGCAGCATTGCGCTGGTACAAAATGTCTGCGCTACTGAAATTAAGATGCTGACAAAGATTCCTAATTTTGAATATTTATTGGAAGCTACACCCGGATAAGGGAATTGTCCCTAGGAGATACTCTATGGGCTGTTAAGAGCTGTCATAAGTGGGGGGCTCAGTTAGCCATCAGTGATCGAGGCCTCCTCCCGTCCCCTTTTCTGGAATGCCCTTGGGGCTATATCCTGGGGGCGCTAGACTCAAAGCCCCCAGGCTTGGGGCCTGGGGGCAACGACTATGAAATTAAACAGCTTGTTCATAGTGTATGCAAAGATTGGGCGTTGCTGATCCTCGGGATGATTTTTATCTGTAAGGTGCTGCCCTACAGCATATTTAACCGATCTGTTCATCCTCTAAATCAGCAACGGCAAAGATCGAGTTCACCTACTTAGTTCCCTATCTCCTAGGATTTTGTCTTAATTAATAAATTTAGATAAAACAACGGCAACAACTACGATAACAACAAGTAGTGCTCCTATTAAAAGCAATAGGGTGGAGTACATATAATATCCATAAAATAGGTTCTGTATCAGAATACACCGTTTTTCTGCCAAAGTCAGGACTTGATTACATAGATTAAGTCTGAACTGTGGGCTGGATTGCGTGTGTTGATGACTCATACAAAATCCTGGCTGATGGTGTTCGGTATCAACGGGTACTTACCAGGTGTCACGCCCTGTAAGGTCGTGCCCCTACAGAACGCATTATTTTCTGCCCCTGCTAGGGTCAGGCAGACGGCCGTTTTCAAGGGAGGCAAAATGTTCCAGCAACAACCGATGAATAAATAGGTAGCCGCCCCCCACCTTCTGTAGAAAAATGCTGGCGGTGGCATAGTCTAAAAATTTACTGTAGTTCCAGGGGGTGACGCCGCTACCGGTCAGGATCAGCCGTAATAGGACATGTTTGATCAGGGCCTCGCCCCCACCGGCGGCAAAGCCAAAGGCGAGACCTGTTGCTGCCCAAAATGAGGCTTTGGTATTGCCTAGGAGAAACCCTGGAACATAGAGGGTGACCATGGCCACCAGGGCAAATAGGGTGGAGTTACGGGCCGATTGCCAAATCCCTGCATTGGGCTGACTGGTATTGCCAATGTGTTTGCCGCTGAGGCCGCGAATCAACCCAAAGGTAAGCCCCAGGGTGGCACCAAAGGACAGACCAATGAGACTGTGATTGGCCAAACAGCTGCCATTGAGTAAACAGGCACTGTCACCAAACATAAGGCCAAACCCTACCTTGAGGCACCACCCGAGCAGCGGCCCCAGGGTTACCCCCAAGAGCAGGTTGTTGCGAGCCTGTTGCCAGGACCAGCGCAACGTCTCGGCGGGGGTAATGCGATTGACGCCAAAAATACGGCTACAAATTAGACTGCCAAATAATACGCCTAAAAATAACCGGTCGTGGGTCAGTACTTGGGAACCTAGCAGGGTTGCGATCGCAAAAAAGCTACCCCACAGCCCGATCACATAGACCCGATGTTGGGGGGGCGGCAGCCAGTCCGGCTGGAGCCGCTCAATTAAAAACACTGTCTGGGAGGTGGTTCCCAGGTATTGGGCCAGGGAGGTGAGCCAGCCTTGGATTTGAGCGGCGCTGTAGGTACCGCCA
>CALBPH010000801.1 GCA_937899365.1 uncultured Leptolyngbya sp. | reverse complement strand
GAATGATTCTAAGAGCCATTGATGCGACGTGTGCAATCGCCATATTAGTTACATGACACTCTTAAGATTTGGCGGCGCGTTCAACGTGTTTGCCGCCACAAAACGGAGCAATACATGCCTGCTGTTCAGGAAACCATTGATCAGGCCATTGTTTCTACTAAGGCTGCGATCGCAGATGGCGTTACCCGTCTACAGGTAGAAATGGTGATCCCAGAACTCAAGCAGCAGCCCATTGCCGAACGCTTTCTCAGTCTGTTCCAAGACCTAGGAATGCAGTTCAAAGTTTACTTCCCCGATGCCGGAGCCGCCGCTCTCGCCAAACGCGACTGGAACAATCCAGACTTCACGATCCGCGGCATCAACGAAATCCAAGCCACCGTCGACCCCGACGATGATGCCTTTCTCATCGTCAACCCCTCCTCTGTCGAAGTCGCAGATGTGGAAAAACTCTGTAATGACGCCCAAGACCGTCCGGTCATTCTGCTGAACCCCCAGCTAGAAGACGTCAGTATCGTCGGTATTGGCTACGCCGCCCGCCAAATACGCGAGCGCTTCTTAAGCACCCTGACCTCGTCCTACTACTATCGCCCCATGCCCGATGCCGCCGTGCTCCACCGCCATCCCCAGGGCTGGCAAATTTGGCAAGACAGTGGCGAACAGTACGAACTCAAGGCAGAACTTCCCCAACGCCCGTCTAGTGAAGCCCTGGAAAAGGTCCTTTATGGAGACACGAAAGACAGCGATGTGCCTAAACCGAAGAAAACGCTGCTAGGTGAACTCCAAAAGTTTTTAAAGGCCCTCAGTCAGTAGAGAATGGGGAACTCCAAAAGTCTTTAAAGGCCCTCAGCCAGTAGAGAATACCGAACTGGATGTGGTTTGAGAGTCGTTGTCAGTCCAGACAATCGGCCGCTAGAGTACAGGTAGTAACACATAGACCGACCAAAATGGCTATAGGGCTGATTATTCTCTATTGGGTCCTGCTCATTGTCATGGGAGCTGGCATTATCGGTGCATTTGTACCGGCATTTCCAGGGATTGGGCTAATTGTGGCTGCTATTGCTGTGTGGGGTGTGATCGCAGGCTTTAGCAAAGCGGTCTATGTTGCCCTGGGGATTGCCATTGCGATCTTTGTCATTACCACGGCCATTGACTACCTGGCTGGCTATCTAGGGGCTAAAAAAGTTGGGGCTAGCAATTGGGGCCAAATCGGCGCAGCCATCGGGATGATCTTAGGGCTGTTGGGTCTGCTACCAGCCCTACCGGTGGGCGGTCCCATTTTTGGTTTGTTATTTGGGTCAATGATTGGGGCCTTTGTCGGCGAAATGCTCCACCGTCGAGACTTAGCACTACCAGCCCGATGCAAACTGGGGGCAAAAGTTAGCTTAGCGATCGTTGTAAGTTCCCTGTTAGGAAACGTTATCGCTGGAGTATTGTCTATGATTGCAACAGTGGTGTTTCTAGTGGCGACGTGGCCGACGGTGATGTCAGCAGCGTTATGAGCCAGAATTTTTTTCTCTGAGCAACATGCCCCCTGACTAACCCCACAGCATGGCCCACCCAGAGCATTTAGAAATATTGAACGCCGGAGCCCGGGTTTGGAACCGCTGGCGTCAGCAAAATACTAGAATTCGACCAAATTTGAGGGCGGCCGATTTGAAGGGCGCTGATTTGGCGGGCTTTGACCTCCGGCTAGCGTATTTGAGCAGTGCTAACTTGAGCCGAGCTTATTTGTTTGAAGCCAACCTGAGTGAAACCAATTTTCAGGGCGCTAATCTGAGTCACTGTTGTCTCATTGGCACTGATTTGCAACAGTCCTATTAAGCAGATGCGAATTTTTACCACGCTTACCA